>JAJDCV010000248.1 GCA_029260675.1 Phycisphaeraceae bacterium | reverse complement strand
AAGCATACAATTTCTGTTCTTCGTGCTACCCTTTGTGCATGGATCTCGGCCCGATCATCCAGGCGGTGGGTCTGTCGCTGCTGTGTGCGGCGGCGGCCGTGGTGATCTGCCTCGTGCCCGCGGTGATGATCGCGTTGCTGTTGGCCAGGAGGAAGTTTGTGGGTAAAGCGTTGGTGGAGATGGCGGTGATGATGCCGGTGGTTGTCCCTCCGGTGGTCACGGGTTATCTGCTGCTGGTGATGCTCAGCCGGCGGGGTTGGCTGGGCCCGGTGCTGGATGCGGTGGGATTTCAGATCGCGTTTACCTGGCGGGGCGCGGCGTTGGCGCAGGCGGTGGTGGCGATGCCGTTTCTGGTCCTGACGCTGCGTGTGGCGTTCGAGGCGGTTGACCGGGACCTTGAAAAAGCCGCACAAACCGAGGGTGCGTCGCGGTGGGCGGTGTTCTGGATGATCACGTTGCCGTTGGCTTGGCAGGGTTTGGCGGCGGGGTGCGCATTGGCGTTTGCGCGAGCGCTCGGCGAGTTCGGCGCGACGATCATCATCGCCGGCAATATCAAGGGGCAGACCCGGACGCTGCCCTTGGCGATCTACTCATCGCTGAACGAACCCGGGGCCGAGGCGCAGACCGTGGGGCTGGTATGTGTCGCGGTGGCGCTGTCGTTCGCCGCCCTGGTGCTTAGCCGGGTGCTGTCGAATGGGAAAATATTGAAAGCTGGAAAACTGGACGGCTTCAATAGCGGTGCCAACCGCTAAAACTGGAAATAGGCGAAAATCGCGCGGAGTCTGATTTCCAGCTTTCCAGTTTCCATATTTCCAGCTTTAGAAAAGATTCCCCTGGTCCTTGGGCGGCGGGGGCTGGTGGGCCTCCTTAACCTCGCGGACCTCTTCGAGCAGGTCGTCGATGTTGCGGACCTGCATGTAGACGCTGGCGAAACGGATGTAGGCGACCTGGTCGAGTCGCTTGAGGTGCTCTGCGACCCGTCGGCCGATGTCGATCGATGGGACCTCGCGTTCGCCCAGTCGGAACAAATCCTCTTCCACCGCGTCCACGAGTTGGACCAGTTTCTCGGCGGGGATCGGCCGTTTATAGCAAGCCTTCTGGATGCCCGAAGCCAGTTTCTCGCGGTCGTAGGGGACTCTTGCGCCGTCGCGCTTGACGACGTTGAGCCGGGCCTGCCGTTCGATGTGTTCGTAAGTCGTAAACCTTTTATTGCAGGCGTTGCACTGCCTGCGTCGGCGGATGGCCTTGCCGCCGTCGCTGGAGCGCGAGTCGATGACCTTGTCGTCGTTATCGTGGCAATAGGGGCAACGCATCGTTGGTGTCAGTATCGGGCCACATGGGTAACGGGTCAAAGCTGCTCCCCCAGAAGTGTTCGCCGCTAAACTTCAGCCTATGAATGTCGAATCTCATAATGATCTATATTTAACTTAAATATGGTCTGGTATCTGTACGGTAATCTGGTGTAGTTCGGCACGTTTAAGCACGAAAAAAGGGGGGGGGCGGGCTCCTGCGTAGCTGTGCTGGGTTATGTATGTGACGCTACGATCTTCAGGGGCTGGCACGGTCTGGTTAGACCTGGGCCTGACGAAGCACTACCCTCGGCCGCATGAGTCTACGCATCGTATTCCTCGGTGACATCGTCGGCGGCCCGGGCTGCAAGGCGGTGTCTCAACTGGCCCCGGTTATCCGTGAGCGGTGGGAGCCGGACCTGGTGATCGCCAATGCCGAGAACGCCGCCAACGGGACCGGGCTGACCCCGGAAATCTACAAGAAGCTGTGTAGCCGGGGCATCGACGCGTTCACCTTGGGCGACCACGTCTATAAAAAAAAGCAGATTGTCCAGACCCTCCAGACCGAGCCGAACATCATCCGCCCGGCGAACCTTTCTGGCGGGGCGTCGGGCAAGCGTTGGATGTGTGTCAAGCCAAAATCTGAGGGTGGGCTGGAGAAACCCGCGGTAACGGGGGGGCATGAAAATCCGGGGGGGCCGGGGGTGTATGTCCTGACCGTGCTGGGGCGGATCTTCATGAACATGCCCGCCAACGATCCGTTCGCCACGGTGGACGGGATACTCGACGAGTTGCCCGAGCGTGACCCGATCGTGATCGTAGAGGTCCATGCCGAGGCGACCAGCGAGAAGATCGCGATGGGCTGGCACCTCAACGGCCGGGTGTCGGCGGTGGTCGGCACGCACACGCACACCCCGACCGCCGACGCACGCATCCTCCCGGCACAGGTCGACGGGACAGGCACACCCGGTGTCGGGCCCGGGGGCACGGCCTACATCAGCGATCTTGGGATGACCGGCCCGCACGACTCGGTGCTTGGTCGGCGTGCCGACCGGGTGGTGGCGCACATGACCACGAATATGCCGTTCCCCTTTGATGTGGCCGAGGGCAACCCGCGCGTCCAGGGTGTGGTGATCGATATCGACACCGGTTCAAAAAAAGCAACCGCGATCGAGCGGATCGACCTGGCTGCCGACGTAACTAAGCCGCCGTTTGCCAACGGGTGAAACGGTAGTCACAGGGTAATCGTAGTTTTATAGACCTTTCCAATCGTCGCCCCACACGATCGCTTTGTGGCTTGCCTGTTTTATTGACCTGTTATCCCGGATACCCGACACCCCTGTCATAACCGTTACAAATAGACCTATGTGTCTGGTTGGATTGGTCCGGCAAACCCTAATGATTGTTCTTCGGCACGGTGTTTTCGTTCTAAATACTCCGGCCAAGCGAAGATCTACGCGGTTCGAGTCGATCTTCCGGAATGTGTCTCTAGGTGCACCGACAAATTCTGTGAGCAAACCGGTGGCGTCGACCCGTGCGGTCGTCACGCGCACGCAGCTCGACCCGGTCAGGCAGGACCCGCCGTTGCAGCACAAGGTCGGTCTGCTGGTGACCCTGGCGTGCGTGGGTGGATTTGGTCTGGGGGTTTATGCCCAGCGGTTTGATAGCGTGTTCTGGAGGCTGTCTGGCTTATTGGTGGTCGGGCTGGGTGTGTTGTGGTGGCTGTCGGGGTGGTGGGTGTCCGGCCCATTCAGCAAGCTGGCGGGTCAGGCCGAGCGCGTCTCACGGACGGGCCTGACCAGCGCGTTGCGCCACCTGCCGGTCGGGCGGCGTGACGAGATCGGCCGGATCGCCAAAGCCCTGCACACGATGGGCGTCGCCGCGGCACGCAGCCACATGGAGGTCCGTTCACTGCGGAGCACACTCGATCAGCGCGTCGTCACCGCCACCCGACGCGCGACCCAGGAGCTTAGCCGGCTTGTCATGCGTGACGCGCTGACCGACCTGGGAAACCGGCGGTTCCTGGAGGAGAACTTCGAACCGCTGTTCACCTCCGCCAAGGCATCGGGGACCGACCTGGCTTGTGTCATGATTGACTTGGACCACTTCAAGCAGGTCAACGACGAGTTGGGTCACGAGGCGGGTGACCACCTGCTGGTCTTCCTGGCGGGCCTGATCCGCGCGACCAGCCGGCACGACGACCTGGCGGTTAGGCTCGGCGGGGATGAGTTCCTGCTGATCATGCCCGGCACCGACAGCCTGCGGGCCGCGCGTGTTGCCACGATGATCCGCAAGCTATTTACCCGCCAGGCCTACACCATGTT
>JAJDCV010000247.1 GCA_029260675.1 Phycisphaeraceae bacterium | reverse complement strand
CTTCGCTACGGTCATCGACGACTACGATCCGAAGGTCATCGATGTCCTGCGCCTGAACCGTGGATAGACACGCCTCGATGCCCGCGGCTTCATTGCGTGCGGGGATGATGACGGCCACACGACCCGTTGGGAATACTTGATCATCAATCTTCGCCGATACCAGCGTGCCGTCACTGCGCAGCCGGCGTTGCATCCAGAGCAGCACGCCCCAGACATTGCACATCGCGCCCCAGGCGATCAAGGTGATCAGGTCAATGGTTGTCATATCGTGTCAGAAACCGTCAGGCAGACGGAGTGCCCTCTCGAATAGGTGCGGGTCATCGAAGTTCCAATTGTCCCAGTGTATGAGTTGGGTGCCGCGCTGACGTGGCTGCCCGGCGCTGAGCAGGCCAGCGGGTGTAAAGAAAACGCCCTCTGGCCGCTGTGCCTGCTTAACCAGCCCGTTGTCATAGAATATGCTGGTTACTTGGCCGTCTGTTGTGTGTGTCCGTTCAAGAGCTTCATACGGCTCAAGCATGTAAGACGCACGACTGTGTGTCTCGTCGTTGTACTTTTGTACCTGGTACCCAACGTCCACGATCCCGTGCCAGCCGGCACGTACCCGGATGACCGGACGTGACGCCGACGGCAGTTTCGACACCTGCACCGCGTTGGGCACGATCAGGTCCTTCTTATGGTCAACGGCACGCTCGATCGACAGCGTCTTATCATCCAACGGTTTGCCATACTGACCGCGGGCGCGGGCTTCCAGGGCCTCGGAAGGATAGAGCCGGTGGTAGCAGCCGCAGTTGTAAACGGTCTCAAAGATCGCGGGGCGGTCGTTCGCGTCGAGTGTGATTCTTAGCGTCACACCCTCAACGCGCCCGGCTTCGGGGTCATCGGGCTTGAGTGCGGGGTGCTCGGGGTACCAGTGGGTGTAGGTTAGCTGTCGGTGAGGTCGATCCTGGATATAGATCGTGCGCATGTAGGCATACACCGCCGCGCGGTCGGTCTGGACAACGACCGTCTCTCGATCGGGTGTGGTCGGGTGGCCGATAAGGTCCACCTCTTGCCGGTAGGTCGCGTCAGTAGCCCGGTCTTCCTGCACGATAATCGGTGCGAAGCGCTTAAGCAGTTCAGCGTCGGACGGGGCGGGCCAGTCACCGCTCCCGGCGGTGCCGTTTATGTCGTAAACGGTCGCCGAGGCGAACGGCACATCCGCGTTGCCATGGTATTCCTCGTTATAGATATTATCGATGGCGGCCAGAGAAACAGGTGTGACCATCAGCCAGGGCGCCATGCGGGCAAAACGCCCCTGATCCTTGAGCGGTGTTTCTAGGCCTTGAACGATCGGTCGCAACACGGCGTGTACGGCATCGAGGTCGTCTGCGTTGCGGAGATTGTCACGCAAAACCTTGACCTCGGTGTCACTGCGTCGGACATATTCGGTCCACACGTCGGATGTACCGCTGATGTCATCGGGGAAGTAGTGATCGTGCAGCGCTTGACGATCCACCAGACTAAGTTGATCAATCTCGTTGTGTACTGTGTGTAGGGCGAGTTGGTGTGCCAGTCTCAGAACCTCGTCGCCGGTCTGTTTGATATCCGAAAGGTCTTCAGATGACATCACCGCGTGAAGTCGATCACGCAGGGCATCGTCGAAGCGCAGGCCGGGGTGTCCTTGGACGTGGTCGAGATGCGCATCACGTGTCTTGGCCGATATCGTGACGGTATCGACGCCCTGCGTAAACGATTCGGGCCATGACTGGCAGCCCGCCAGGCAGATCCCGGCCGACACCAACATGACTTTAATCCAGCACGTTGTAGAGCGCATCAAGTAAGTCTCCTGTCTGGGTTTCAGATATCGTCAGCGGGGGCATAAATGTCAGGATGTTTCGTTCCGGGCCGGTTTTCCCTGCCAGCACCCCCGCATCCTTGAGCGATTCAAGAATCGCGTCGCATTGTGTTCCGTCATCCGCTCCCTGGGCGTTGATGATGGGCAAGCCCACCATCAGCCCCCTGCCCCTGGGCTCTCCAAGCCCGTGTTTGCTACCGGCCAATTCGCACAAGCCACGCATTAATTGTTTACCACGCTGTTCCGCCGCGCTGCCTAAGTCGTTTGTTTCGTGGTAACGCAGCACCGCCAAAGCCGCGGTAGCGCTGACGGGGTTCCCGCCATAGGTCGAGGCGCCGGGGCGTGTGTACGAAGCGGCGATAGTATCCGTCGTGACAAACGCCGCGATGGGGAATCCGTTGCCCAAGGCTTTGCTGACTGCCATGATGTTGGGCACGACGTTGTCATGCTCACAGGCAAACCATTTACCGGTGCGGTTGAGCCCCGTCTGGATCTCGTCATAGATCAGCAACACGCCGTGCCGATCACACAGCTGACGGACATTCCTCCAATAGCCCGGCGGCGCGACCCGGATACCACCGTTTCCCTGGATCGGTTCGGCTATCACTGCGGCGACCGAGTCGCCGTGCGCCGCCAAGTGCTTTTCGAATGAGGCTAGGTCGCCAAACTGCAAATGATCGACGTGATCCAGCGGGAACGGATCGGTGCGCCACATCGGCGAACCGGTAACGTTCATCGCCCAGCGGGTCCGGCCGTGCAGGGCGTTGGTCATCGCGACCACCCGCCGTCGGCGCGTATGTAGTGAGGCCAGAAGCAGAGCGCCCTCTACCGCCTCGGTGCCGCTGGCGGTGAAGAAGCTGCGGCTGAGATCACCGGGCATGACCTCGGAAAGCCGTTCGGCAAGACGAAGCATCGGCTCGGTCAAGTAAATAGTGGTGGTATGTTGCAGTGTGCGGATCTGTTCGATGGCAGGCTTAATGATCTCGGGGTTGCTGTGTCCGCAACTCATCACGGTCACGCCGGTGAACGCGTCGAGGTATCGCTTGCCATCGCTGTCAAAGACGTAACACCCATCACCACGCACGATTTGCGGCGGCTGCTTGTAAAAGTGATACGCGCAGGGGATCAGGTACTCGCGTTTCAGGCGGAGCAACTCATCGGGGCCGGCGTATGGGCTTATCAACGCGGTGTCAGGCATCGATGATCTCCGCTTCACCGATCGCCGGGCCTAAGCCAAGTTCGGCGATACGTTTAAACATCAGGCCCATAGCCTTACGAACATCCGCGGGCAAGCACTCGGTATCAGCGTTCGAGAACATCGCCACGTGGTCTTGCGCACAGCCCCGGCCAAAGCCGCTGGCGAAGGCGAACGCTTCGTCGAAGTTTTCACGCGCCCATGCCATTGAACGTCGGCAGGTGTGCTGGATATCGTGCATCAGCTCCTGCCCGAGTGATCGGCGGACCAGGTTCAGCCCGACGGGCAGTGGCAGCCCGGTGTCGTCGCACCAGGCGACGCCTAGGTCTCGCACGCGGTGCAGGCCCTTATCGGGATAAAACAGCAATTCCTCGTGAATCATGACGCCGGCGTCGAGTTCGCCGCGCACCACCGCGTCAGCGATCAGATCGAACTGCATCTCGATATATTCAGCACCGGGGCAGTACATCATCGCCAGGCAGCCGCCGGTCGTCGGTATCCCCGCCACACCGACACGCTTGCCACGGAGTTGATTCACGTCGTCGTAGTGCTTGGAGACCAGCACCGGGCCGTACCCCCGCCCCACCGAATTACCCGTCGCCAGCACGGCGTACCGATCGGCCAGGCGTGGGTAAGCCACGGAGGATACCCCGACCACGTCGTACGTGCCCTGCTCCGCGGCGTGGTTCAGCGCGATTATATGGTTGCGGTGGAAGGTTGCGAGCGTGTTAGCGTGCGACAGGCCTATCTTGTCGTGCTCCCAGGCATAGAAATTGAACACGTCGTCGCTGTCCGGCGTGTAGGCGATATCCAGGCACAGCGGTTTGACCCCGGCTGACGCGTCAGAGGAACATGGTTTGGATGTTGAAAGCGTATTCGTTGTCATGTTGGTAACTCCGGGGATCGGTTACAGATCAATACAGGCCGACGGGGACGGTGTCGGCAACGGGTGCGGGGGTGTGGGGGTTGCGCAGGCCTGGGCCTTGAAACGCCGATGGCGCGTTCCGGGGTAAGTCCACGCGATGCGCGTAGTCACGTTCGTATAGGTTGATGATCAGGAAGCTGTGGTCGAACCGCGAGGCGACGACCCTGCCAAAAGGTGCGGGCTGGTCATTATCATCCAAGATGTTTAGCAGCAGGCGGTCGCCGTGGGGAAAGTAGTCGAGCGCCCGGCCCGATTGGGTGGTGAGTTCCGGGCAGCACCCAAGCAGTGTGTTGCCATAACCGGAAAGGTGGACGGCATTCGGGAAACACTCGCACTGCAGTTTAAGCAATACATCCTCAGTGATCGCCATCCCACCGTAATGTACACCCCTGACGCGTTGGCGCTGATCCGGTGTCATACGCTCGGCCAATTCCAGAAGCACAGGCGGCGTTGCGAACAATACGCCCACCGGCTGCGACTCGATGATCTGCATCGCCTGATCGGTCACATGTTGCAGATAACGCGCGGCGGCGACACTGCCCCTGGTTAGTTTGCGGGCCCACCTCGGGTCGAAATCGACCGTGAAAGGCTCGGCACTGCCGACGGCACGGGCAATCGCGCGCGCGGCCTGACCGATGATGTGCGGCCCGCTTGGCCCGACAAAGAGCCAGGACTCGCCACGGGGGAAATCGACGTATTCCGCCACATCTACGAACGGCTGAACAAATGCCGCGCGGAACTCTTCATCCAGGTAGGCGGTCCATACCGGTGCGCCGGTGGTGCCCCCGGTCTGACCGATGACCAGGCGCTGAGACTGATCGTGATACCGCCGGGGGATGTAGTCCCACAAGGGTCTTTCACGAAGGTCATGCGGCGAAATGGGCCCGAGGCGTTTAATATCTTCTATCGTATGAACCTCATCAGCGCCGCCCATACCCAAGCGTCCTGCGCGGTCGATCCAATGGGCAGAACCCCACTTCGGGTCTAGATGAGTCCGTAAAACGTCGGACTGGTGCTGGGTGAGTCGGCTCGTGTTCATTATCCCACCTCCAAGGCATCGGATGTATCAGAAGCACTTATGTGGTCAGACACGTGGCCGATCATCCTGTCTTCAATGCCCTTGAAAAAGTGGTCGGCACCGATGAAACAGTGCTTACGCTTGGGCCCGGCCACCGAGGCGAACCAACTCTCGGTTGCGAGCTGGGCCGTGGCAAAGTCGTCGTTGCTGTAGAGCAGGAGTTTAGGCACGGCGGCGTCACGGATACCGGCTAGTTCGTGAACCTTAACCGTCGGGGCGATAACAGTCGCCGACACCGTTGCGTGATCAATAATCTCGCTGATCACTTCGCAGCCGAAACTATAACCGACGAGGTGTACACCGGTGTGCAACTGTTCTTGCAGCCAAAGTTGTGCACAGCGGGCCTCCTCGATGAGTTCCGCGTCCTGGGGTGTGTGGCCGGTGGCCCAGAAGTCCACCATCGATTCGGCGACCGTGTCCGCGTTGACCGCGTGGTAATCGAAGCACAGCGTGGCGTAACCAAGCATGGCGAGGCCGTCGGCGAGCCTGGCAACGACGTTGTTATTCATCGTCCCCCCCATGTAAGGGTGTGGCCCGGCCAGGAGGACAGAGCCGCGCGTCGCTCCCTCACCGTAGGCCAGTGTGCCGACCAACGGGCTGCGCGGGCCGGTGAACATCACGCTTTCATGGGTGATCAATGATTCACTCATGCCACGACCTCCCGCAGAAGTGAAGCGTCGCCGGCGGATATTTCTTCCGTCTGCCACTTGTCAAGTGACTCGGGCGTGCAGGGAAACTCGCGGTTGAACTGGTACAGAACCATGGCCATCTTCAGGGCGGTTTCGACGTCACCGGTCACACGCACACGGTTTTCAAGGAAAACGCGCTGCGGATCGGCCTGCCCGGCGGTGGCTTCCCAGAACACTTGCCGGCTCGTGATGTAAACGAAGTCATCGACGGGGCCCGGTTCGGGGTGCGTCGTGGCTCGCTGTGAATGCACAAGCCGACCGGAAACGAACCGGCAACGCCAGGCGCATTCCGGGGCGTCCTCGATCACGAACCGGACCGTGACGGTCATCGCCGTCCGTCGGGCCACCTCGGACTCGGCGACGCGTGCCGGCAGATAGCGTTCAAAGTAAACGGGCAGCTTGTCATCATGACACGTCAGATGGCCTGCCTGGTCAATGCCGGCGGGCTTGCGTTTACGGCCCCAGCGGACCGACTCGGCATATCGGATCAGATCCTGGAGCCGCTGCGGGGTGTATGCCGGGCAACATACACCCGCCTGGGCTTCAAGAACGTGGGTGTTATCTCGGTTGAATACAGGCGTATGTGTCAGGTAAGCACAGACCGGTTGGCTTGCGTCATAGAACAGGCGCTCGGTTGAAGTTAGTTCAGAATCATCCATGTGATCCGGGTCGATGAAGTCGCTGCCATCCACGTCGAAGTAAGTATCTACGGCGGCCTTTATCGTGGCATTGCTCGGCGGCTTAGGGTGGGTCAGGTGGTACACCCGTCCGTGATAACGGCTGTCTGTAGTAGCCGTGGCGATCATCGATGCGACGTAATCCACCGGTACCAGGTCTTGGGACGCGCTTGCCCGACCGACCACACGAACGCCTGTCGTGCGTCGCCCTTGCACATCGTCGCCGAAGCTCTGCGCCAGGACCTGCGTAGCCCGCGCCATGACATAGAAACCGCCGAAGCTGGTGGTGCGAGAAGTCATGCTGTGCCCGACCACGATCGACGGGCGATAAACCGTTAATATCACGTCGTGAGTCTGTGACCAGCCAAGCACGTCTCGCTCTGCTTGCCACTTGCTGTGTTCGTAATCGTTATTGAATATCGGCCGGGCGATATCCACGCACTCGGCGACCTCGGTGTTTACGATCCCGCAACGATACGCCGAACTCACCAGGTGAATACACTTGATATCGCGTTGAGCAGCCCAATCCAGGAGCCGGCGTGTACCTTGAACATTCGTCCGCATCGGATCGCCGTTGGGTTTACCTTCGAAGTCCGTACATGCCGCGATGTGCAGGACCGATTGAATATCTGCGCCGACAGCACGGGGCATCACACCGTTAAGGTCGCCCTCAAGCAGTAATAGCCGCCCATCCCGGGCGTGATAATCGAGATCGACGCCCAGTGCCTTAAGTAACGTCTTGAGCCGGTTCTTGTTGGTGCGCATATCGGGCCGTAGCAGGGCCGCGCAGTACACGCCGCGCGACAGCAGTTCGGCCAGGACGTGGTGGCCGATGAACCCTGTCGCACCGGTGATAAACACCCGGTCTAACGATATGTCTGCGTTACTGATCATTAACGCTCTACCTTGGATTCAATTGCCTGATCGCTTGCAAGCCAGTTAAGTGCGAGCCAAATCTGCTCACGTGTGAGTTGCTCACCCATTGCGGGCATGACGGCGGTCGATCCGTCGGGCGTTGGGTGCTCGCTAGCTGTTACCTGATCCACTACCTGGTACCATTCGACCAACCGGTTCGGATTCATCTGCAGAACCATGCGCGCGTGAGAGTGGGTGAAGTCCTTGTGCCCCATCAGTGCCCGGCCCGATGCATCGCGACCGTCGGCCTTGGGGCCGTGGCAGGTGACGCAGCTTGTGGAGTACACCAGCTCGCCGAGTTGTACAGCCCGGGGATCATCGGGGGTAAAAGGGTTCTCTGTCTGGCTTATCGCCACGTCGGCCTTGCGCAATGCCTCGACCGGGGAGCCAGTTTCATTGGATCGCCACGCCAACCAGGCTTCAGCCGGTTGCTGGTCGTGCTGATCAAGGTAATGTTGATACTTGACGAAATCATCCTTTCGGACAACACGGTCGATAGCCGCGGGTCCTGAGCTACAGCCATAAATCACACAGGCCACCGCGACCAAAGCGATCAATCCACGGGCCGATGTCCGGGTCTTCCCTGACGCATTCATTTTGACATTCCTTGAGGTATGTGAACGTGATCAATATCGGTTGCAAAGCCTTTATTGAGACGAGGTTTGCAAGAATTGCAGACTGCAATGATTGCAGGGAGGCACCTGCCCAAAGCCAGCTATGTTCGTATAATGTCTGCTTGAGGCTGTTTATATGAACCTCCGTCGCCGTATCTTGTTTGGGTCTATGGGCACAATCGCCATCATGGGTATGATTGCGCTGCTGTCGATGTTCCTGCTGCGCGCGATGCAGCACAGCCTACTGGCGGTAATCGAGGAGTACGGCGAGCTGCGTGAAATCGACGAGGCACGCAGCTACCTGGAAGACGCACGTCTGGCACTGACCGAACGCCCACCCCATCTGGACGATGCTAGGCTGACTCTGAAAGAGGCGAGGACGGTGTTGGGGTCATTCATCTCGATCCAGCACCTACACGAGGGGGCGGAGCAGGAACATCACGCACGCGAAGCCGAGGTGGGGAGCCACCTAATCGCCACCATCGACCAGTTAATCGCCACAATCCCCGGCCCCGATGCAACACACCCCCATGTTTTGATAGACCTGCGCCAGCAGATCGATGACCTGCGATTGGAAGTACTCACGTTAGCGGGCACGGCGAACCAATTGGTCGATGAGGCGCTTCACGAAACGCAGCGAAACACAAACCTGGCCAATATCATCCTGGTGACACTCTGTCTGGCCGGTGTCCTGTTTGTCTGGATACTGGCGTTCCTGCAATATCGGTGGGTGCTTCATCCGATCGTGTCACTGCGAAATAAGGTGCGTGACGCGGTCGCCGCGCGCCGGCAGGGCCACGATGCGTCTGATACAGCCGACCCAGTCGGCGATCTTGGCCGAGGCTTTAGCGGCATGCTAGACGAACTCAACGGCCTCTACGGCACACTCGAGTCACGCGTCCAGCAGAAAAGCAAGGAACTGGTGATGGCCGAGCGCCTCGCCAGCGTCGGCTACCTAGCGGCGGGTGTGGCCCATGAGATCAATAATCCACTCAATGCGATCCTGGGTTACACCGAACTGACGCTGCGCGACCTTGAACGCATCGGTGATGAAGCGCAACCGGCCACCGCGTCGCTTACAGTCGTCCGTGACGAGACACTACGGTGTAAGCACATCGTCGAGAAGTTGCTCTCGTTGGTCCGCAACTCAGATGCGCCGCGCGAAGTGGTCGAGCTTGATCATCTCGTAGAAGACGTGGTCGGGATCATTCATGGACTCAAGCAGTTCCGAGGTTACGAGATCGTGACCCGTTTCGGCGCACCAGTCCAAAGACTACGCGTTGTGGCAAGAGAAGCCGAGATCAAGCAGGTGCTGCTGAATCTTGTGATTAATGCCATCGAAGCGACTCTAGAGGGGGACGGTCGGGTGCGTGTGTGCGTATCACCCGATGAAGTCAATAACACCGTTAACCTCGAAGTGGCTGATGATGGGCAGGGCATGGATGACGCGACACGCCAACAGGTTTTTGAGCCGTTCTTTACTCATAAGCGAGGCGGCAACGGATCGGGGACAGGCCTTGGATTGTCCGTCGTCCACGCGATCGTACAGGATCATGGCGGTCAGATTACCGCATATAGTGATGGGCCCGGGCGTGGGAGCCGGTTTGTCGTGCGGTTGCCGGTAGCCAATCAGGTAAACCCGGAGGCATGTGTTCATGGCTAAAAACCAAGAACAACCCGAGGTGCCGTGTGTTCCACGCAAGGTACTCGTTGTTGAGGACGAGAAAAACCAACGTCAGATGCTGACCCGCGCGATATCGGAGATGGAATTCGAGGTCGTCGCCGTAAGCTCCGCCGAGGA
>JAJDCV010000246.1 GCA_029260675.1 Phycisphaeraceae bacterium | reverse complement strand
AGGTGGCAGTGGGTGTCGATCATGCGGGGCCTTGCTCTTGCATCGACTGGAGTATCTCGTCCGCGTGCAGACGCAGTAACCGGGCGGCGACCGTGTACCGGGGCGTGATCGGTCCGGCCGGCGTGGCGATGACCCAGTCACTGAGGGACTCAACGCCCCGCTCGTACCGCTCGCCCATTTGGAGTTTTGCGATGTTGTATGGGGTATTGGCGAGCCTGCCGACAATCGAATCGGCTTTCAGTTCGACAATCTCGAACCACAGGTGCTCGTGCCCGTAGGCGTTGCCTTCGTCTGTGGGTTCGGCGCTCTTCACGATCCCCTGTACCTGGAATTTTTCGAACTCGGTAAGCAGCTGACGAAACATCTGATAGGTCCCCTGGGCACGCCGGGCCATGAGCATGGAAGCCGAATCAGACATCCAGAAGATGGTGCCGTCCCCATACCCACGCTCAAGCCAACGGTTCGGACGCACGCCTTTGCCGAAGATCTTTGTCATGAAACCGGCTGCGGGATCACAGACAATCGACCGGTTCTTCGCATGGTCCCCGTCGGGGTCATCGCGTACCGCATTATCCTCGGCAGAGGCTTTTTTCTGAAACTCATACACGGGAACCATACGGATACGTCCCGGAGGCGATGCAATCGAAAAGTCTGCCGTGTCGGGTTTGATCAGGCCTTCGACGATCCCGAAGGCGATAGCGCGGATCAATTCATTGAGGTTCCCGTCGATCTCAGGCGATGGGCGCAGGATATCGAAATCAAAGAAGCCCAGGTCAGCCAACCCGTGCGTGTGGACCCAGTAGGGGGCGGACTCCTGGCCCTCGGCCTCAAAAATATGGTGGGTGGTATAGAGGCTTTCGATGTCAAGGCCGGCATCATGCGAGAGTTCTTCATCGAGCGCCTGCTGGGTCCAGATGCTTTGCGCCCCTACGTCCAGGCCCGCGACGCCGTCCGTTCCCATCAGGTCTCGCATGAAGTGCAGGGCATTCTTGCGGTCGTGCAGGACATTACCCAGTTCAGCCCTCACCTCAAAGTTTACGGAAGTACCGCAGGGCTGGATGGTTTGCACATCCTCTTCCGTCAGGCGTGGATCCAACCTTAAAATGACAGGAGGTAGAGGCACGAATTCATGACGGGGGCTGACAGTCGCGGTGCCGTAGCGCGGGTGGCTCAGTGTCATCACCCAGCCCTGGCCGTGCTGCGACTGCTTCACAGTGCGCGTGTAACCCGCCTTATCGAGGTAGGCGTACTCCTCGTGCCGTGGCATCAGGGTGCCGCGGTACAAAACTTCACCCGTCATTGAATTCTTATTCTTCAGCCAATCGAGCATAGGGATACCCCCGATATCAGAGATTGTGCCGAGCATAACTGAATGCCCCGATGACCGCACACGATGCCTGCTATTTGCCGGACACCTTCAATGGTAGGCGTTCCGTGACGGGGGGCAGGCAGGCGGTCTCGGTGCAGGCCTGGTAGCGCAGGAGCAGGACCGCGTTGGTCGGAAATGGGCCGGTGGTCGCGGGTGTTTTTCGGAGGGTGGCTTGGATCTGGATCTTGCCGTGGAACACGGAGAGCGGCTGGTCGGCATATCCGTATTTCTGCAGGTCCGGCTCGGGGAACTGTACGTCCAGCTCGTAGCCTTCGGCGTCGGACAGTGACAAGGTTGTGGGGATCAGGAAATCCTGGCTGGGGGTGTGCGAATTGATGTGGAAATTCCGGCGGATATCGAGCATTACGTTGAACGCGGCCTCGCCGTCGGCGAACCGGACGTCCTGGGGTTCGAGGGTGGCGGTCAGTGCGCCCACTTTGTCGGCGGGTTGATTTGTTGCTACGGGCTTGTCGGCGAAGCGTGACGGGTCGAGCTGCAAAGCTCTCAGAAGCGCGGCCTGCATCTGTACCATCCCGGCACCGCTGCGTGCAAGCGGCTCTGCAAAACTGCGCAGGTCTCTCTCTGCACGATCAAGCCATTGTGATTCGTCGGTGAGTTCGTAGAGGTCCAGCCCGTTGTGGATCATCCGGCCGTTGGCGCTGGGGACCGCGCCGTCGTAGGAACCGCGTACGCGGACGAAGAGGTCGCGTTGGTCGGCGAGTGTGTCGTAGTAGCCGCCGGATTGGGATGCGAATCGCTCTGCGGCGGCGTGGGTGTATTGCTTTGCGAGGTCCAGCCATTTGGGTTCGTCGGGTTGTGCGCGGTGCAGGGCGATCAGGCCGTGGACGAACCAGGCGTAGTCTTCGAGGAACCCGGGGATCTTCGCCTCTTCGTTGCGCATGGTGCGGTAGAGCCCGCCGTCGTCGGTGGTCATATGCGAGAGGATGGCGTCTGCGGCGCGGGCGGCGGCGTCAAGATAAGTTGGCTCATCCAAGACACGGCCGGCGTCGGCCAGCGCGGCGATCATCATGCCGTTCCAACTCAGCAAGACCTTGTCGTCGGTCCCGGGCTGGTCACGTTTGTCACGGACGGCCTTGAGGGCCTGATTTATCTGAAGGCGTTTATCAAGCAGTGCCGACATCTCGCTGCCGGTCTCGGCATTGAGTGTGGCCAACGGGGTGGGCAGGTAGAGGACGTTCGCGGGCTTAGCAGAATCGTCGTGGGGGTCCTGGAAGTTCGTGCCAAGATCCAAGCCGTACATTCTGACCGCCAGGTCGGCCAGCGCGGGGTCGCCGATCGCGTCGCGGACCTGGTCATCGGTCCAGATGTAGTTCTCGCCCTCGCGTGCATTCACCTCGGCGTCCTGGGCGGACCAGAAAGCGCCGGAAACGTCGGTCATTTCGCGCATGACGTAATCGCAGGACTCGCGGATGACGCGCTCATACAAGGCGGCGTTGGCGTCGGTTGGTTTCTCGTCAAGCACCCGTGCGTACAGCTCGACGAGTTGCGCGTTGTCGTAGAGCATTTTTTCAAAGTGCGGGACGAGCCAGCGTTCGTCAGTGGAGTAGCGGTGGAACCCCCCGCCTACCTGGTCGTACATCCCGCCGCGTGCCATCTGGTCGAGTGTGTGTCCGATGACCTGCCAGAGGTCGTCGATGGGGTTGTTCTGATATACATCCAAAAGGAAGTCGAGGTAAGCGGGTTGGGGAAACTTCGGTGCGCCGCCGAAGCCGCCGTTGTCGCGGTCGTACATCTTCAGGAGTTGATCGGTGGCGGCCTGAACCATCGAAGCGTCGACAGGCCCGGGCTCGCCCTGTTTTAGTAGTGTTTTGCTGACAGCCGCGGCGAGCTTGTCCGCTTGCTGGATGACTTCGCTGCGCTGTTCATGCCAGACACGGGACAGGCCCTCGACCACCTGGGGGAACCCGGGTCGGCCGTGCTGGGGTGTCGGCGGGATGTAGGTGCCGGCCCAGAATGGCTTGAGGCCGGGGTCGTCCTCGCCGGCTGCGCCCGGGGGTGTGAGGAAAACACTCATCGGCCAGCCGCCGGACTGGGTCATCAACTGCGTCGCCATCATGTAGATGTCGTCAACGTCGGGACGCTCTTCACGGTCGACCTTGATGCAGACGAACCGCTCATTTAGCTGCGCAGCGATGTCCGGGTCTTCGAAGACCTGCCGCTCCATGACGTGACACCAGTAGCAGGTCGAGTACCCGACGCTTAAGAAGATCGGGACCCCGCGCTCGCGGGCCTCGTCGAAGGCTTGCTGCCCCCAGGGTTGCCAGTCGACCGGGTTGTGGGCGTGTTGCAGGAGGTACGGGCTGGTCTGATCGATCAGCTTGTTGGTGAAGCGCCAGGAGCCGTCGTCGTGTTTGAGTTTGTCGGCGTGGGGGTGGACGTCGTTGGCGGCGGTGCTCGTCATGGTGATCCATCCGGCCGTCAACAGTAGCAGACAAAGGATGCCAAGTTGGAGGCGCATCCTCATATCAGCAGCAGCCCTGGGTTGAACAGCAGTCGCCGGCGTCATCCACGGGGACGTTGGCCCGGTAGTCCTGGCCCTTGGTCGTCTTGGGATCGCGCGTGGCGTTCTGGTGACAGTCGTAAGGTTTAGCCAACTCGATGGGGACCTCAGACATGGGTTCGATCCCCACGAACTGCCCGGCGTAGGGGCCGTTGGGGTCGGTCAGGAGTTTGAAGGTCTTGTCGCAGACAGCCATGCGCTGGCCTCGGAAGTAGGTGTGGCCGTCGTCGTCCTGGACCTGCTCCCACGGGCCGAGGTAGACGGCGGCCTGGTTGCGGTCCATGCACGGGCCCTGCTTGCCTTTGTATGCACGGATCGTCACCGAGCGGAACTCGACGCCGTCGATCGTCTGCCAGGGAGTTTCTTCACGCTTGAGTATCTCGATCCCGTGGAAGCCGGCCTGCTCAAACATCTGGGGGAACTCGGCCTCGCCAAATGCGCCGGAGATGCAGCCGCTCCAGAGATCCGGGTCGTCCAGGATTTTCTGCGTCGGGGGTTCGTCGCAGACGATGTCGGAGATCACCGCCCTGCCACCGCGCTTGAGCACACGAAAGATCTCGGCAAAGAGCTTTTGCTTCTCGGCCGGGGCGACCAGGTTCAAGACACAGTTAGACACCACAACGTCCACCGAGTTGTCGGGGATCATCGGCTCATCGCGCCGCAGCCGGTCGGACTCCGCCTGGAACAGCGCCAAACTGGCGGTGTCGGTGATGGGCTTGGTCTTCAACCAGGCCTCGGTCTTATCGAGGTTAAGGGCCAAGTCCTGAATCTTGCCCTTGAAGAAGCGGACGTTGTCGTGGCCGATCTTCTGGGCCATCTCGGGCTGGTACTTGCGTGCCAGGGAGAGCATCTCGTCGTTGACATCGACGCCGATCACTTGGCCGGACGCCCCGACCTTCTGCGAGAGGATG
>JAJDCV010000245.1 GCA_029260675.1 Phycisphaeraceae bacterium | reverse complement strand
CTCCGCCCCCGCCCCCGGTGGAGCCACGCTTCTTCGGTGGACGTTTAAGGTGTTCGCCGTCCACGGTGATCTGGTCGTTTTCGGGATCGACCCAGGCGGGCATCTTCTTGATCACGTGGCCGTTGACCTTGACCCGGCCTTCGGCGATCAGGGCTTCGGACTCTCGGCGCGACGCGACCCCGGCGTCTGCCATCGCCTTGTGCAGCCGCACACCCCGCGCCGCGTCGCGGAGTTCGGTGGGCGTGTCGTCGTGGGATAGTTTACGTCGTGCCATGCGGAAAACTCTGGATCGAGCCGCGTCGCCCCCGACGCGGTCCGCCGTGAGGGCACGGCGGCTCTGATTAATTTAAGTCGCGGGGGCGACGCGGCTCTGTTTACGTTTTATGCAGACCTTAATCCTAATTATCAAATTCGTCGCCTTTGAAGGTCGTGCCCAGGTATAGCTTTCGGACCTGTTCGTTGTTGATGATCTCCTTGGGCGTGCCTTCGGCGAAGACCCGGCCCTCGAAAATCACATACGCCCGGTCCACGATCTCCAGGGTCCGCTGGACGTTGTGATCGGTGACCAGCACGGAGATCCCCGATTCCCGCAGCCGACGGATCTCGACTTGTAGCTCTTCGACCGCGACCGGGTCGACCCCGCTGAACGGCTCGTCCAGCAGGATCAGGGTGGGGTTGGTGACTAAAGCGCGTGCGATTTCCAGCTTGCGTTTCTCACCGCCTGAGCAGTGCCGGGCGTGCTGCTTGCGCACCTTGGTCAGGTCGAACTGAGCCATCAATTCCTCGGCCTTGGCCTTGCGGTCGGCTTTGGATAGCCGGCGGGTCTCCAGGATGGCCATCAGGTTCTGCTCGACGGTCATCCGCTGGAAGATGCTGGGCTCCTGGGAGAGATACCCAAGCCCGCGCTGGGCCCGCTGGTACATCGGCAGCCGGGTCACGTCCTGCCCGTTGAAGATCACATCGCCTTTTTCGGGGCTGATCATCCCCATCGTCATCCGGAAGCTGGTCGTCTTCCCCGCACCGTTTCGCCCCAGTAGCCCAACGATCTCGCCCTCCGAGACGTGGTAGGAGACGTCGTTCACGACGGTCCGGCCGCTGTAGGCCTTCACCAGATTGTTGGCTTTGAGGATAAACACAGCCCGGTAGGATACCGCGATTTGCGACATCGGGCACACCGGCGTTTAAGTATGGCCGGGCACCGGGTTGGGCGTCGGTGCTATGATAGGGATATGCAGGCGGCGTATTTATGGTTGTGGCGTTTGTTGCCGGGGAACCCGATGGTGGTCCGGATCGTTCAGGGTGGCTCCCGGCAGGCCCGTCACCTCTGGGGCCGCATGGGCTACCTGGGCGCGTTGGTCCTGCTGATGCTCATCGGTCTGCTGAGTTCTGATGGGATGGGTGGGGAGCTGAGTCTCACGGCACTGGCCAAGAGCGGCACGTGGGTGTTCGCGATCATCAGCTACGGGCAGGTCGTGCTGGTCTGTCTGCTGTCGCCGTTGTTCATGGCCGGTGCCATCGGCCAGGAGCGCGCCGGGCAGACCTACAACATCCTCCTGACCACGCCGTTGTCGAACCTTCAGATCGTGCTGGGTACGCTTGGCGGCAGATTATTTTTCATCATGGCGCTGCTGCTCAGCGGTCTTCCCTTGTACGCGGTGCTGTTGATCTTCGGCGGGGTGCCGGCCTGGTCGGTGGTGGTCAGCTTCTCGGTCGCCGCATGCACGGCCTTGATGGTCGGGTCGGTGGCGGTGACGCTTTCGGTCCTCCGCGCAGGCGGACGCAAGGCGGTGTTCACGTTCGTCATCGCGGTGTCGGCCTACCTGGTCGGGGCCTACCTGATAGACATCGTACTACTGAGGCAGTTGGGGCCGGCGAACACGACGACCTGGTTGACCGCGTTGCACCCGCTGCTGGTCCTGGACGCCTCGTTAAACAGCGCCAACTACGGCCCGCCCGCGCCCGAGACCCTGGCGGACGCCCCGGCGCTGGTGCGGTTCTACCTCACCAAACCCTTCGCGGCGTTTGCCTCCATCAGCGGCCTGCTTAGCTTCACACAGATCCTTTTCTGTGCCGTGGTGCTGCGGAGCGTCGGGCAGGGCGAATGGCGGGTCGTGCGCTGGCTCAAGTCGCAACTCCGCATGCCCGTCGAAACCGGCGGTGAGCGGCGACGCGCTGCGCGGGACGTCTGGGCCAACCCGATCGCCTGGCGCGAGGCGGCGACGCGCGGCCGGGGCGCAGCCGGGGTCTTCGCACGCATGGGGTTCACGGTGGTGGGCCTGTTGCTCGGCGTTACGCTGATCTTCCTCTACCACATCGACATGCTCCCGAAACTGCCACGCGCGACCCCAGCGGAGGTGTTTCATAAAGTCCTCTTCGCGCTGCTGTTGATGGAGGTCGCGGTCATCACGCTGGTCGCGCTGTATATGAGCGCGGGCTGTGTCAGCCGAGAACGTGAAGACGGCACGCTGGACCTCTTATTAACCACGCCGACCACACCCAGGCAATATATCTGGGGCAAGCTGCGCGGGCTGGTGAGTTTCCTTTCGCTGTTACTCGCCGTCCCGATCGCGACCGTCGCACTGGTCAGCGTCTACGCGTTGATCGGTCATGCGCTGGGCTGGCAGCAGGCGACGTTCCGAGCCGCCACGATCAACCAGGCGGGCTCGCAGGTTGCCCGTTACCCGCTGCTGATGCTGCCCGAGGCGTCGGTGCTGCTGGCGCTGATGCTCGTGCCGTTTGTGGCGATGTGTGTGATGCTGGGGATGTATTTTTCGATCCGAGCCAAGGGCGTGCTCGGTGCGGTGATCCCATCTGTTGCGATCATCGGGGGGATCGCGCTGTTCCTTGGGATGTGTGGTGTCAGCGCCGCCGCACGCATCGCCTACGTCGGCCCGATCGTAAACGGCCTGAGCCCGGCGACGAATCTCCTGATGATCGTCAATCCCTGGGTGAACATCGACAGCTTTATCGAATTCCCCGTCGGCGGCCGCGTCTCCCTGGCCGTCGCCGCACTGATCGCCACCGCCGTCTACTCGGGCTTCGTTTACGGCATGCTCCAGGCCATGGTCAGAGGCTTCGACCACACCGTCCGAAAGCTCAGCGGGACGGGGTAAACACCCGAGCGGCGCGCTGTAGGGCATTGCACAAACTACTCCGGGTCTTCCCGGCACCCGCAATCATTTTTGCATGGTGGGAACGGATCGCTGACCGGTCGGCCGGAGCGGTCGAACTGGAACTCACAGCAAGCCAGCAACTCTTCCTTGAGGCGTCGGCGGGCCCGCTGGACCCTCGACTTGGCCCCGGAATTTGAAAGCCCCGTCCGTTGGGCGAACGCGCGTTGTGACACGTCTTCTAACTCGACCTGCTCAAGCGCCTCCCGATCCGTCTGGGGCAGGCGCGACATCATCTGGGTCAGACACCGGCCGATCTCGCGTTGGCTGTCGGTGTCGTCTGAAGGATCGTCGGATACCGGTTCGTGTTTTAATGTCGATGGCTCCGCACGTCGGCGGGAACGGTCGATGATGGCGTTGCGGGCTATGCGGTACATCCAGGGCAACAGCCGGCTGCTATCGGCAAGGTCGGCAAGCCCCCGGTGGATACGCACGAACACGTCTTGCAGCACGTCCTCCGCATCGTCGGGGTTGTCTACACGCCTGCGGATGAAGGCACGCAGGTCTGCACTGAATAGCGACCAGACCTCGCCGGTCTCCGGGCTTGTGCCGTCCGGGATGTGTTGATTCGTTTCCATGGTTGATTTTCGTGCTGGTCGGCAGGCACCTCGACGGGGAGGGTTGCCCGCTCCCCGTCGGGTGTGCACATCATGCACGGGGCACCTAGCCGCAGCAACCGGGTGTGCAGCATCCCGGTGGGCAAGTGCATTTGCAGGGGGTGCAGCAGCTGCACGTACAGCTACACTCAGGCGAGGGCGTACAACAGCCGTGCTGTGGGTCGTCGGGTTTGGATCCGGATTCGTTCGGCTCACTCATGGCATGGCTCCTTTTGAAGATTTGGGACCGAATACGCTCGGACCCTCACCCATACAGACGTGCCGGATCGAAAAAGGACGCACCCACAGGTCATCAAAATTATAGACAGGGCGGCTACGGGCGGGTCATCCCTACAACGGCCACCCCCTTGTCGCCATAACATCCTGAAGACAACCCTGTTGCGGGGTATAATAGGACGTACCAAGGAATCGGAATCCAAAACCATGCAGCTCTGGCAACCCACCCTCCCCGACCGGTACAGCGAGATGTCTGACAACGACCTCGCCGAGGCGATCTCCGCGCGGCGGGCCGAACTGGGCAAGGATCTGGTCATCCTCGGGCACCACTACCAGCAGGACGACGTGATCCGCTTCGCCGACTTCACCGGGGACAGCTTCAAGCTCAGCCAACTCGCCGCCGAGCGCGTCAAGCAGGCCAAGGCGAAGTACGTCGTCTTCGCCGGCGTGCACTTCATGGCCGAGACCGCCGACATCCTCACGGATGAAAACGTGCAGGTCGTCCTCCCGGATTTGGGTGCAGGCTGTTCCATGGCCGACATGGCCGACTACGACCAGACCGTGGATGCCTGGGACCAGTTAGAAGAACTTTTTCTCGCCCACGAAGTCAAGTGCCGGGTCATCCCGATCTGCTACATGAACTCGACCGCGGCGATCAAGGCGTTCTGCGGCGAGCACGGCGGGGCGGTCTGCACCTCCAGCAACTGCGACAAGGTTTTCCACTGG
>JAJDCV010000244.1 GCA_029260675.1 Phycisphaeraceae bacterium | reverse complement strand
CGACGGCATCGGGACGTTCATTACCCTTGACCCGGATATCAATGTCGCGGGCGACGAGATGGTGCGGGAGGTCGGCGCCGGGAGTAATTTCCTGAGCCAGAACGAGTTCGCCGCACATTTCGGGCTGGGTCTCAACGCCGCCGCCATCGACCTGATTACGATTATCTGGCCAAGCGGCACGGTGCAGGAACTGACTAACGTATCTGTCAACCAACTGCTGAGCCTGGTCGAGGCCATCGACGGCGACCTCGACGGCGACGGTTTCGTCGGCATCGCGGACCTGAATATCATCCTTGGCAACTGGAACCTGAACGTCCCACCCGCCAATCCGCAGGCCGATCCCAGCGGCGACGGTTTCGTCGGCATCGCGGACCTGAACGTCGTGCTGGGTAATTGGAACGTGGGCACGCCGCCAGCCGCAGGGGCGGTCCCCGAGCCGGGCACCGTGACGCTGCTGATCGTCGGCACGCTGGTGATCACACGCCGCCGCGCCGGGTGTTGATGGCGTGGTCGAATCAGGGATAATGAGTGTATCCGATGGCTTATTAACACCCCACTCGTCCCTCATTCAAGATCGCCTTTATGCCCCAAGTTAAGAAAAAAAAACCACACCCCACACGTACACTGCGGGTTGCATTCATCGGAGCGGGCGCAATCGCATCCACCCACCTCGACGCCCTGAAACGCATCGAGGAGGTCCGTGTTGTAGCCTTGGCGGATGTCAGCCAGCGGGCGATGAAGGATAAGGCCGCGAAATATGACATCGACGAAGATAATTTGTTCACCGATTACAAGCAGATGCTCAGGAAGATAAAACCCCAAGCGGTGATCGTCTGCACGCCCAACGGCCTGCACGCGCCGGCATCGATCGCAGCCAGCCGGGCGGGGGCTCACGTGTTTGTCGAGAAGCCCCTGGCGATGAACGCGACCCAGGGGAAAGCCATGCTGGACGCCGCCAAGAAGGCGCGTCGAAAACTGGTGATCGGTTTCCAGTACCGATACGAGCCCCGTACGAAGTTCCTAAAGCAAGCTGTTGATGCCGGGAAGCTTGGCAGGATCATGTTCGCGAAGGTCCAGGCGATCCGCCGACGGGGGATACCCAACTGGGGGGTTTTCGGCCAGAAAGACCTGCAGGGCGGCGGGCCGATGATCGACATCGGTGTCCACGTGCTGGAGATGTGCCATTACACGATGGGTTCCCCCCGCCCCGTCGCCGCGATGGGGAATACATGGACCTATATGGGCAATAAGCCACCGGTCGGCATCGCCTCCATGTGGCCCGGCTGGGACCACAAGACCTACGATGTGGAAGACTTGGCGGTGGGGCATATCCGTTTCGATAACGGCGCGGTGTTGCATATCGAAGCGATGTTTGCCGGCCACATCGAGCGCGATGTGTTTGACTTCCAACTCGTCGGCGACAAGGGCGGCGGGACCTGGTCCGACCCCAAGCTGTTCCGGGACGAGGACGGGCACATGGTCAATATCACACCCGAATGGCTGGAAAAACCTGAGCCGATTATTGGGATCTTCCACGCCAAACTCCGTGACTTTGTCGACCACGTCCTCTACAACAGGCCATCAACAGCACCCGGTGAACATGGACTGATGGTCCAGAAGATGATCGACGGGGTATACCGATCCGCCGAGCGCGGCGGCAAGGAAGCCGCCATCCGTTGATCGGATAACACATGACCAATCTCTACCACGATGCCAATAAGACGCGGTGGAACGCCGGCGCAGAAAACTGGGCGAAGAGCGCAGACGATCGCGGGTTGTGGGAACGATGCCACCAGGAGCCCGAGCTGGTGTTGAGCCCGTATGAGCTGCGGCACCTGCGGCCCATCTCAGGCAAGCGAGTCTGTGTCCTCGGCAGCGGGGATAACCAGGTCGTATTCGCTCTCGCGGGTTTAGGTGCCGAAGTGACTTCCGTAGACATCTCGCGGCAACAGCTGGATTTCGCGAGTAAACGCGCCGAGCAAGTCGGGCTTGCGATCAGGTTCATTCAGGCGGATGTGACAGACCTGTCTGGCATCGACAGCGAGTCTTTTGATGTCGTCTACACCGGCGGGCATGTGGCCGTGTGGGTCTCTGACCTCGAAAAATATTACCTGGAAGCCGCCCGTGTTCTCAAGTCAAAGGGTCTGTTCGTCGTCAACGAGTACCACCCCTTCAGGCGGATATGGAAGGAATCGCGAGATGGCCTGATCGTCGGGTCGTCCTACTATGACCGGGGCCCGTTCGAGTACGACGTCTCGGAAGAAATCCTGTATGAAAAACCCGGGCATCTGAAATCCTATGAATTCCATTGGACCGTTTCCGATTTCATCGGAGCCGTTATGAAAGCGGGTTGCCAAATCATCGAAGTCTCGGAGTTCGGGGAAGATCTGGCTCATTGGGAGGGGGCGCCCATGAATGGGCTTCCCGAGAATCTCCTTATCGTGGCCAAGAGGTGTGCCCGGTGAGACAGGTGGATGATATGCGCCTTGGAACCACAAAACATGAACCGTATATTCCGCAGATACGCCGCCGGGGGAGACGTCTCAGCAAGCACGCGCATTACACATAGAGGGCTGAGTCATGAGAAATATCACAGTTATATTTGTGCTTAGCATCTGCACGCAGATGGCGATGGCGCAGAGGCAACTGCCCATAAACCGGGTCGATCTCATGCCTGACGGCGTGGCTTCCTACCAGATGCGTGATTGGAAGGATGTCGCTCAGAAGTTCGACAGCCTGGTGTTTGATGTCAACGCAGTCGGGCAGTACCTGCCTCTGACACGGATCGACCCGACCCCGGAGTTTCCTCTGCTGTCAGAATCCTTCGGCATCGCGGCGTATGTCGGCGAGACACGGACGTTCGGCGAGAACGGCGAACCGGTGTTCGAGTCGCTCTCCACCTTGGGGGCGGTGCTCGGCGGGTCGTTGGTCGGGATCGACAAGAGTGCCGGGCCGCACAACTACGTATCGATGACCCGTGAGTTTTTTGGTGTCCTCCGGGGTGAACCACTGATCCTTAACGGGCCGTTCGGTGGCTCGGGGGGTTCGGGGTGGTATGAGACGATGCCCAGTATCCTTTTTTACAGCATCGCGGACCGTTACCCCAATCAGACCCAACTCGCACCCGTGTTAGATGTGGTCGACGACGCGTTCTATAACTCGGTGAACGTCCTCACTGCCGGCGGGACCAACCCGAACTTCAACCACACCGCCTACAACTTCAAGACCAGCCAACCGGTGTTCAACGGCATCTGGCGCGAGCCGGACATGGGCGCCGGGATGTCTTGGCTCCAACACGCCGCCTACTTCAGGAACAAGACCGCAGATCCTGTGCGGGCGCAGGACCACCTCAACGCCGTGGATTGGAGCCTCCAGTATTACGACAACCTCTCGACAAACCCCGACTACGAGATCCTGACCCCGTTCGGGGCTTACACGGCCGCCCGCATGAACGCCGAGCACGGCCGAAACTACGATGTCCACAAGATGGTCAACTGGGTCTTTGATCGCAGCAATGCCCGCCCCGACAAGATTATGGTTGAGGGCACGTGGGGCGGTCAGGAGGTGGACGGCCTGATGGGGTTCATCCGTCCCAACACCCCCGGCGACGTCCAGGGATACGCCTTCTCAATGAATACGTTCCTCACCGCAATGCCGCTTGTCCCGCTCGCCAGGTACGAAGATCGGTATGCCCGCGATATCGGCAAGTGGATGCTTCACGCCGCCAACGCCGCACGGCTTTTCTACGCAAACGCACACACACCCGAGAACCAGTCGTCGGAGTTCTGGCTGGGCGATCCAGACAGTGTGATCGCTTACGAAGGGCTCCGCCATCACTGGAACAATCAGAGCGAGGAGCTGTTCGCCGGGGGAGACCCGCTGGTGTTTGGGTGGGGTCCGCAGACGGACTTTGCCCTGTATGGCGGCGCGTATGCCGGCGTGTTCGGGGCCATTATTCGCGAGACGAATCAGCCGGAGATCCTCCAACTCGATCTGCTCGCGACCGATTCCTTCCGCGATGACGCGCATCCGACGTTCCTCTATTACAACCCGTTCGATACACAAAAGTCCGTGCAGGTTGACGTAGGTGCCGCCCCCGTCGACTTGTACGACGCGGTGTCTAACCGATTTATTGCCGTTGACGTGACCGGCATCGCCTCCTTTTCGATCCCGCAGGATCAGGCGGTCATACTCGTCGAGGTGCCCGCGGGGGGGATAGCCCAACGGGTCGGCCGTCAGCTGGTGGTTGACGGCATCGTGATCGACTTCGACGCCGCCCTGCTGGCGGGCAACCTGCTGCAGAATCCCGATGTGGACCAGGCGCACCAGTCTAATCCGTCACGTCCGGGCGGCTGGCATTACTCCCTGAACGCGGCGTGGAGCGATCAGGTCGCTTCGAGCCCGACCCACTCGCTGGAACTGACCGACTCCAGTGCGGTCCGGGCAGAGGAGTGGAGGAGCTACGCAACAGCGGTTACCGGCGGGGGCGATCCGGGGCGGAGCCTGGCGCTACGGTGGTTCTGGCAATACGATATCGACCCCGGCGATGAGTTCAGGGCTCGGGTCCGGGTCTCGACGTCGCCGGTCTCGGGGCTGGATCTGATTGGCAATATCACCGAGTACAACTTCGTCATCTCGGGAGCCTCCTTGGGCTTTGAGATGTATGAGACTTTGATCCCCCTGCTGACGGACATCAGGTCTTTCGACATCACGTTTATCAGCGGCGGGGCCTTGGACGCAACCGGGATGTTCTTCATCGACGACATCTCCGCGGCGGTCGTGCTTGCGGGTGACCTTGATGGCGATGGGTTCGTCGGTATCACGGACCTGAACATCGTGTTGGGCCACTGGAACCAGTCCGTGCCATCGGGCGACCTATTGCGAGGCGATCCAACGGGTGACGGGTTCGTCGGGATCGGAGACCTCAACGCGATCCTGGGCAACTGGAACGTCGGCACACCACCTCTTGATGATGCAAGCGCAGTAGTGCCGGAGCCCGGCAGTATCGCGTTGCTGTTCCTGGCGGGGTTGTCGCTACTGAGCAAGTACCATTAGCGTCTGATCCATAAAGATGGGCGGGTGGGAGTCTACACACAACATCAGATATGGCGAGACAAGCCGAGAAAATCCTTACCATGCTGCGTTGAGTGTTCGTCTAAAATAGCCAGCATTCACCCATCTCAGTCTGATCCACAGGCCGCCTAATCAGGTGGCGGTTGCATACGGGTTTTTGGCGGGCCAACCGACATCGAAGAGCGTGATCGCTCGGAGCGTACGGATTCCAATAAACAAAGCCCCCGCAACCTGTCGGCTGGGAGGGCTTTAAGAGCGGGTGAAGGGACTCGAACCCTCAACATTCAGCTTGGGAAGCTGACACTCTACCATTGAGTTACACCCGCGTGACGGCCGATGGCAGGCCGAGAGGGGTATTGTCTGGGGATGTGCCGTCATGTCAAGGGCCGGGTGCCCCCCTTGCATCTGTGTGGCTGGGCACTTGCATTGGCCTGGTCGGGGTGAGGCCCGAAAGGTTTTATCGGGACGGTGGTGCCCAAGACAAGATCGCCGTCTGGGGCACCGGTTCCGTCAGCCCGTGAGCCGGGTGCCTGTGGCATCGCGTAGATGCTGTCTCTGGGCCTGTTTGAATTCGCTGATGTCCGTCTGCACGATGATGAAGTGAGTCACGGCCCCGGTTTCGTCCTTGATGGGGGCGGTCGTGTTTTGCACCCAGTAGTGGCAGCCGTCCTTGGCCCGCTGCTGGAGTTCACCACGCCAGGTCTGGCCCTGCGCGAGGATCCGCCAGATCTCGTGGCTGAGCGTTTCGGTCATGTCCCGGCCCTCAAGGATCTTCCAGTGCTGGCCGGTGAGTTCATTTTCAGCGTAACCACTGACCTGACACAGCATCAGATTCGCATGGGTGATGATGCCGCGTACGTCGGCGGTAAGGACCAGCGCGTGCTGGTCAATAGCCGTTTTATGTCGGCCGTAGGCGTCGATCGTCTCTTGCAACTCAATCGTCTGCTCTTGGATCTTGCTTTCCAGGCTCCGATTGGCCAGGGTGATGTTCCGCTGACTTCGGACCACCAGCCAGAAGCATATCAGCGCGATCGTGATCAGCACGGCCGCAAACGCATAGCCCAGATTCCTTGTTAGAACCGCGGTGATGACGTCCGGGCGAGTCCAGAACTGTTCGTCGGGGTTTCCGATCCATAGAGTCCAGCCGCCGTTTTGGTCGTGCGTGTTTAACGGCTGTGTCTGCGAGTAAATGAGACCCGGATCGGACAAACCCGCTTCGACGTGGTCGATGGAATCCCAGGCCTGTCCGCGAGAGCCGTTGATGGTGTAGTAATCGTACTTGGGGTTCACGATCGCGTACTTGCCTTGAGGCAGCAGGTCGGCCAGTGCGCCGGTAAGGATGACAGCGCTCACGCAACCCTTCAGAATGCCGTCTTCGTCGTAGAAGGGGACCGAGAGGACAATCCCCGATCGGTCCTTGTCGTTGGGGCGGCCAGGCGAATACCGGGAGTTGTCACAGGTGACCACCTCGGGGCCTGCGAGGGCGGGATACGCCAGGCCGGCGATACGGCTCTGATGTGGATAGTGATGCTTGAACCACCCCAGTTGCTTGCG
>JAJDCV010000243.1 GCA_029260675.1 Phycisphaeraceae bacterium | reverse complement strand
CTGAGCATCCAAAGATTAAAAGGACCAGGACTCGAGGGCTGCCCCCACGGAACGACATACTCAAAAGGTATGTCCGGTGACGGGACTTGGTAGCGGACCGCCCCGGCCAGATGACGGATCAACAGGACACGGGCCCGGCCTGGTCCCGACGTACCGTGCCTGCCGTTACCGCCGGAAACTCGTGGGTTTTGAATGAATCATGATTTAAACGATACACACGCAAAACATTTCAAAATAAAAACCCCCGGCTTTCACCGGGGGCTCAAAGTTAATCTCTTGTTGGCTGATCGCTAACGCGTCACGCCGCCTCATCAACGTCTTCCGCATTCGGCGGGAACGCCGGGGCGTCGGCGGCTTCGGTCCAGTCCTCGACCGCGTCCAGTTGCAGTGAAGACTCAACGGTCTTTCGATACCCCAGCTTGCGGATGACTTCCAGCACCTCGGTCCAGGTCGGGAACGGCTTGTTGTTGACGCGCTTGTAGGCGTCGATGGCCTTGATGAACAGGAACTGCTCGTGGGTCATCTCGCCTTCTTCGGCGGCCTTCATGAAGTCACTGCGGCGACGCCCGGGGCCCCGCCTGCGCTCCAGGCCCGTGCCGTGTGTGCGCTGATCGACCACCGACTTGCGGCGGTCCGGGCCGGGCACACGGCGGCTGTCCTGGGGTTCCGGGCTGTCCGGTTTTTGCTTGGAGTGATCGGGCATCGCTTGCTCCTTCCCGTGCCGGCGTCAGGAGCGGTCGCTACCCATCGGCCACGGGGCTATTCGTCGTCGTCCAAAAGGTCGTCGTCATCGTCGTCATCGTCGTCAAAAAGGTCGTCGTCATCGTCCTCAAGGAGCTCGTCGTCGTCGTCGAAGTCGTCATCTTCTTCATCGTCCAGAAAGTCATCGTCCTCCACTTCGCCGTCGTCAAAGCCCCGGATCGGGCAGGCAGGCGGTGGCGGTGACGCCGGTGTGTAACCCAGCAGGGACGAAAGCGGTGTGTCGGTCTGTTCCAGTAATTTCTGAAGCATCACGGTCTCCTAACCCCGGCAAACCGGGCACCCGACGGCCGGATCAAGGCTGTGGTGGCCGGGCACCCATCACGCGGTTAAACTACCCTCACCGTGGGGTTTGTCAATGGTCATCGGCCTGTCAGACACAGAAACTTTTACCCACACGACCGGCCCAGACCGGACCGCCAGGAGTTGTCTGTCTTGAGTGTCAAATCCGCTTCCCCCAGTTGGCACTTCGCGGGGGCTGTCGCCGCCTGGCTTGTGCCCGGCGCAGGCCACCTGCTTCTGGGTCAGAAGGGCCGGGCCGCGATCCTCTTGGCGAGCATCGGTATGCTGTGGCTGGGGGGGTTTTTTATCGGCGGGGTCGGTGTTTTCGACCGCAAGGGCCACCCCATCTGGTTCATGGGCCAGATGCTCATCGCACCGTCCGTCGTGGTCGAGGGCTACCACCGCTCGCTGCAAGGCCCCGACGGCCTGCCCCCCAGGCCCGACGACACCGCCGGGCCTTACCAACCCAGCTACGGCCACGTCCACGAGCAGGGCGTCTTGTACACCTCCTTAGCCGGGATGCTCAACCTCCTGGCGATCATGGACGTGCTCTACCGCGACCCGGCCGACCCAAGGCACCGCGGCTACCGCACCCGAGGCCTTGAACCCACCGAGCGTGACGCCGGACCCGATACCGGTGGGGGGGTGGCATGACCGCGATTCTGGGTTTGTTCTCATGTGTTATCGCATGGGCCCAGCCGATCGTGCTGGGGTTCCGCCCGTTCCTCGATCCGCTGCCGATCGACGGGTACTGGATGTTGTTGCTGATCCCGATGGTCATCGCCATCTCCGTGGTCTACAAAACGATCAAGACCGATCGACTGCACAAGATCCCCCGTGAGGCGTCGATCCTCGCGGCGCAGATCGTGGCGTTCATGGCCCTGGCCGCCGCTGCGCTTTGGATGCTGACCGAGCTGGTTTAATTTCGCGGTGAGTCAAAACCCCTCACCCGACCACACCAATCAAATGCGGGCGCTGAGTCCTTTCCGACCGCCCGCAGAGCCCCGATCTATGAAGCATACCCTCGCTCAACTCGCCTCCGGACAATCCCTCACCGCCGACCAGGCGTACCGCGCGTTCGACCTGATCATGACAGGCCAATCGACCCCGGCGCAGACCGCGGCGTTGCTGTCAATGATCCAGCTGCGCGGCCCCCACGTCGACGAGATCGTCGGCGCGGCGCAGGTGATGCGCGAGAAGGCAACGCGGGTCACCGTCCCTAACGGCCTGACCGCGATCGACCTGGTCGGCACCGGTGGAGATCACGCACAGACGTTTAACATCTCCACCTGCGCCAGCCTCGTCGCCGCCGCGGTCGTACGCAAGCACGGCGTCGTCGTCGCCAAGCACGGCAACAAGGCCGTCACGAGCAACTCCGGCTCCAGCCAGGTCCTCCAGACCCTGGGCGTAAAACTCCAGGTCCAGCCCGACACCCTGACCCAGTGCATGGACCAGGCGGGCATCTGCTTCTGCTTCGCGCCGGCGCACCACCCGGCGATGAAATACGCCGCCCCGATCCGCGCCGACCTTGGGTTCCGCACGATTTTCAATATCCTCGGGCCTTTGACCAACCCCGCCGGCGCGACCCGCCAGGTCATCGGTGTGTTCGAAGCCGGCCTGACGCTGACCCTCGCGAACGTCCTGAAAAAACTCGGCTGCGAACACGCGATGGTCGTCCACGGCCAACTCCCCTCACCGACCGGACAGGCCCACGGCGTGCTGGACGAACTGAGCACTTGCGGCCCCAGCCAGATCAGCCACGTCAAGGGCGACCAGATCAAGACCTACGAAGTCGACCCGACCACCCTGGGCCTGCCGTTGTCCCACCCCGAAGCCCTGCACGCCGATGACTCAGAGTCCAGCGCCAAGATCATCCGCGACCTGCTGGCAGGCGCCCACGGCCCGGCGCGCGACATCGTCTGCCTCAACGCCGCCGCCGCGCTGGTCGTCTCCGACATCGCCGAGGACCTGGTTGCCGGGATCGAATTAGCCAACGAGGCGATCGACAACAGCGGCGCTCAGGCGGCGCTGGATAAACTCGTCGAGATCACCCAGGCCGACCCGACAACAACCGACTAGACCGGGAGGACCTCGTGGCGGATCACCCAGACACCACGGACATCGGATCGAGATCACCCATCAGCGCGGCCAACCCCGCGGTGGCTATCTGTGTTGCACTGGCCGCGGCGGCGGTGGGGGCCGTGTTGGTCTATTTGTTAAGTGGCAAAATCCAACTGGGTCAGGACGTCCCGGTGCTCGTGGTGGGTCCGCTGGTAGGTCTGGCGTTAAGGTTGATCTGCAAGGGGGTGCCCCACAATCTGGCAATCGCAGCCGTAGTCATCTCTCTGCTTGGCGCGGCCGCCGGTTTCATCTGGGCGGAGACGCAGATCTACACCCCCTTCATGCTGGACATGGCACTTCGACGCATCGTGAGCCTCCAGGGGATCATCGTCTTTGGGTTCAGCGGGTACTTCGCGTACCTGATCGCAAAGCGAAGCCGGTCCTAACAACGAAATAACCACGCACTACAATGCCCCGATGCCCGACCGGAATTACAACCTGGCGATCGAGACGTCCGGCCGAAGCGGGTCGGTCACGCTCGGTCGCGGCGACGAGATCATCGACACCGCAGAGCTGCCGCACAAGCGCCGACACAACGTCGAACTGCTGCCCACGATCGACTCGCTTTGCAAACAACACGGCGTCACACCCGACGCGATTTCTCAGGTCTACGTCTCGCTAGGCCCCGGCTCGTTCACCGGACTGCGCGTTGGGATCACGACCGCCAAGATGCTCGCATTGGTCAATAGGGTCGAGTTGTTCGGCATCCCGACACTGGACGTGCTTGCCGAAAATGCCTCGGCGGACACACAATACGTCGCTGTCTGCCTGAACCTCAAGCGCGACACCGTCCACAGCTGCGTGTACCAACGTGACGGCGAAACATGGTCTGCCACGGTCGACCCGGAGCTGCGCACGATGGCGGAGTTGCTAGAAGCGAGCCCCCGGCCGGTGAGTGTGATCGGCGACCCATTGCCACCGATCCCGGATGAAACAGCGCAAGGTATCACGGTATTAGACCCCCGATACGCGGTAGGCCGCAGCGAAGCGGTCTGGCAACTCGGCCGGCACGCGGCCAAGACCCGCAAGCCCGACGACCCGATGACCCTGGCTCCCCTGTACATCCGCGAACCCGAGGCGGTGGAGCTGTGGAACCAACGGCACGGGGAAGAATGAGCGATCAGCCCTTAGCTATTAGCTATTAGCCCCCGTCATAGGTAAGGTGTTCCGCCCACAGCACATTCAACCCCGAACCCCCAATCCCCAGCGCCCCATGCTCCCCAAGATCGTCATCATCGGCCGGCCTAACGTCGGCAAATCCAGCCTGATGAACCTCCTGGCCGGCAGGCGGGTGAGCATCGTCGAGCCGACCGCCGGGGTCACGCGCGACCGGATCAGCACCGTCATCGAGCTGCCCCAGGTCTACCGCAACAAGAAGGCCCGCCACGCCGAGTTGATCGACACCGGGGGCTACGGCCTGACCGACAACCAGGACCTCACCCCCCAGATCGAAAGACAGATCGCCCAGGGCCTCGGCGAGGCCGACCTGGTCCTCTTCATCGTCGATGCCCAATCCGGCGTCACCCCGCTTGACGAAACCGTGGCGAGGCTCATCCGCACCAGCGGCGCGCAGACCCCCGTCCTCCTGGTTGTCAACAAGGTCGATGCCCTGAACCACGAGGCCCAGGCCTACGACGCCATGCGGCTTGGCTTCGGCGACCCGGTCATGGTCTCCGCCATCACGGGGCACAACAAACACGCGTTCTACGAACGGCTCCTGGACGCGATCGACTTCGAGCACTTCGACAACCAACCCGACAACGGCGATCAAGGCGACCCCACAGAAACCGGGCCTTTGATCGCGCTGGTCGGCAAGCGCAACGCCGGCAAGAGCACGATGGTCAACGCACTCGCCGGTGAGCAGCGCGTGATCGTCAGCGAGATCGCGGGGACCACGCGGGACTCGGTCGACGTGCGTTTTGAGATCGATGGCAAGACGTTCACCGCGATCGACACCGCCGGCGTCCGCAAACGCAAGAGCCTGGATGGCGACATCGAGTACTACTCCATGCACCGCTCGCTGCGCAGCGTCCGACGCGCGGATGTCTGCCTGCTGCTGATCGACTCGTCCCTGCGCATCAGCCAGGTCGACAAGAAGCTGGTCAACGAGATCCT
>JAJDCV010000242.1 GCA_029260675.1 Phycisphaeraceae bacterium | reverse complement strand
TCGAAGGCGAAGTGGTCAACCGCATCCACGTCCACCCCGATGCCCGCAAGTGGGCAACGATCGCGTTGCAACGGATGCTGGATATCACGGCGGCAAACACCGGCGGTGGATACTCATCTGTCTCTACCACGTCGTCGGTTTAGATTGTTTTATCGCAGATGATTGGATTGGATCCGGCCGTTTAGCGGCGGATCGTAGATCCGCGTGTTGGCATAAAGGCGAAGCACGGCGATCTGCGATCACCCGCTAAACAAATTCACACACTCAGCGTCGGGTCGTATGAGATAGCTTGTGCGTAGCGCTCACGGATCGGGTCGACCACCTGCCTGATGAACGCATCGACCTGCTGCGGGGCCCGGCCGACAAACCCCGAGGGGTTCAGCGCGGCTTCCAGATCAACCTCACTAAACGCCGGCTCAGACCGCAGACGATCCAACAGGTCGTTTGCCGCACCCTCTGACTTAACCCGCTCGGCGGCGGCCTGGCTGTGCGTGCGGATGACTTCGTGTAGTTCCTGCCGATCTCCGCCCGCCTTGACCGCGGCCATCAGGATGTTTTCGCTGGCCATGAACGGCAGCTCCGCAGCCAGGTTGGCGGCAATCGTGTTTTCGTAGACGACAAGCCCGGACGTGACGTTCACCAGCAGGTCTAGCACGCCGTCCAGTGCCAGGAACGGCTCGGGCAGCGTCAGCCTCCGGGCGCTGGAGTCGTCCAGCGTCCGCTCAAGCCACTGCTCCGCCGCGGTCACAAAAGGCGTCTGGGTCATCCCGATCACAAATCGCGACAACCCACAGATCCGTTCACACCGCATCGGGTTGCGCTTGTACGCCATCTCCGACGACCCGATCTGGTTCTTCTCGAACGGCTCCTCGATCTCCTTGCGGTTAGCCAGCAGCCGGATATCGGTGGCAAACTTTTGCGCCGCCGCCGCGACCGACGCCAGGCTCGATACCACCAGCCCGTCGACCAGCCTGGGGTACGTCTGCCCCGTGACCGCGTAACGAGCATCCGGGGGCCAGCCCATCTTCTTGGTCACCAGCCGGTCCAGTTGCTCGACCTTGTCGTGTGACGCAGGCGTGTCTCCGCCGAACAGCGCAAGGAACGAAGCCTGTGTCCCGGTCGTCCCCTTGACGCCTCTGAACTTCAGCGACGCCAGCCTGTGTTCGACTTCTTGCAGCGTGATCGCCAGATCCTGCGCCCAGAGCGTGGCCCGTTTGCCGACCGTTGTCGGCTGTGCCGGCTGGTAATGCGTAAACCCCAGGGTCGGCAAACTTCTGTATTGCTCGGAAAAAGTTGCCAGACGATTGATCGCCGCGGCGATTTTCTCCGCGACGATCGTCAAGGCGTCACGTATCTGGATCAGTTCGGTGTTACAGTTGACGAACTGGCTGGTCGCGCCCAGGTGGATGATCGGCCGGGCGGTGGGGGCCACATCGCCCAACGCATGGACGTGGGCCATCACGTCGTGACGCAGCTTCTTCTCATACCCGGCGGCGGCGTCATAATCGATGTCGTCCAGGTGCGCCCGCAATTCGGCGACCTGCTGATCAGTGATTTCCAGCCCCAGCTCTTTTTCCGCTTCCGCCAGCGCCAGCCACAGCCGACGCCAGGTGCCGAAGCGCTTGCGGGGGCTCCAGATGGCCTGCATCCTCGGCGAGGCGTTACGTGTTGACAGCGGCGAGACGTAGCTTTGATCGGGGTCCATCGAGACTCTCTTGGGGGTTGTTTGACCGTGTGCGGCGGCAAAGCCATAGTACACACTTCCCCGACGAACAGCGACGCGGGATCGAGGACCGGACACCTGACCACGATGAACCCCAAACCCGGAACTCGCTTGCTGGGCTGGACGTAATAACCCTGGCCAACAACCCGCCTCAAGCGAACCACCACCCGCACCCGACCGGAACCCCCCGCATGACCCCGACGCCCGAACAGGCCCTGCTCGCGAAAGCCCGGCGCGGCGACCAGCAGGCCCTGGGCGAGTTGCTCATGGCCTACCAGGACCGGCTGTACAACATCTGCCTGCGGATGGTCAGCCACCCCGATGATGCGGCCGAGGTCTGCCAGGACGTGCTGATGAAGGTGATCCAAGGCTTGTCCCGGTTCCGTGGCGATTCGGGCCTGGGGACCTGGATGACACGGATCGCCATGAACCAGTCGATCTCGCACCTCCGCCGACGACGGGTCCGCCGCACCGTCAGCCTCGACCAGCCTTTTGGGTCTGATAACAGCCATGACGATCAGGCCTCCGCGCTTCGGCACCAGATCCAGGACCCGCGCGAACCCGGGCCCGACCAGTGCGTCCAAGATAAGGAGATGCTTGCCCGACTACACCAGGCCCTGGCCAATCTGGATGACGACTTCCGGGCTGTGCTTGTCCTGCGGGATATCGAGCAACTGGACTACGCCCAGATCGGCAAGACCCTGGAGGTCCCGGTCGGCACGGTCAAGAGCCGGCTGTTCCGCGCCAGGCTCGCACTACGTAAAGAGATGGATCGCCTGTGTTCGGTTGGAGGCGCAGGTGTCGGCGACAGCCCGGTAGGGCCCGCCGGAGGTGGACGATGACACAACGTTATGACCAGGACAATATCCTCGGCTACGTCGAGGGCGAACTCACCGACGACCAGCGCGCCCAATTCGAAGCCCTGCTCGCCGACGACCACGAGCTGCGCCAACTCGTCTCGCAGATGAAACTGGACCGTCAGGCCCTCCGCGGCCTGGGCGCCCAACCCGCACCGGTCGGGCTGATCGATCAGGTCATCCAGGTACACGAACGCGCCGCACTTTTAGGTGACCCCGCCGCCCCCGAACCCCTGCCCTTGTCCATGCCGGTGAGCCGCTGGAAACTTCGGCGCGTCGTGGCGTATTCCGGCGTCGCCGCGATTGTGCTCCTGAGCTTCGGGCTGGTCTTGCAGACATTAGTCCCGCCCGGCCTGCTTAACCACAGCTCCAAACTGGCGAAAAACCAGACCGGGCCCGGTGCCCCCGACACCCCCGGCCACACCACGCTCGATGTGGGCTCCGGCGTAGCGCTACTCGATGAAGACGAGGTCTACGACCAGCCCGACGCACGCGCGCTTGGCTTTAAGACATCGGACCCGATTGCCGGCCAAGGGAAATCCGTCGCCTCCGCAAGAACCACCGTCCCGCGCGAATCGGAACTCGACGGGTCGATTAAGTCAGAGTCCTTCGCGTTAGCCGAAGAATCGGTTGAGGCCGATGCCGGGCCTGTCGTGGCGGGGGACACTTCCCTGCCCGAGTCCGCCTTGGCGCTGGCCCCAACGACCACGGGACTCAGGCAGGACGCGGAGGTGCTCTCAAAGCAGCGGGGCGCTTTCTTCGATGAAGGCACACCGGGCCAATCCCTCACGCAGGCCGAGACCAAATCCGACGACACCGCAGACGCCGGCGGACTCCTCGCACGGGCGGAAACCCCGGAAACCACCGAAACACCGGTGGCCGTCGACAGCCTGGAGTTCAAGAAAGACGAGCCCGCCGACGCCTTCGCCGGGTACGCGGGCATCACCCTGACCGACCGCACCCAACTCGTGGTCAATGCGCCCAGCCCGACCCAGGCCCGCCGCGACATCCGCGACTGGGCCACCGCCAACAGCGTCCGTTTCGTCGAACAGCCGTATCCCGTCACAAACGCAACACGCGAAGCGGCAGCACCCCCCGCAAGGGCAGGGGCCCTGAGCATCACCGCCCAAGACAAGCCCGTGCAGGGCCGCCGCGCCCGCGCGATGGCTACGAAGACAACCGCAGAGGTCGCAGGCGGATCGGGGGGCGCCTTTGAAACCGGCCGCTACATCGTCATCATCGATCAGCATCAGGTCCCGGACCTGCTGGCCCACCTCAACCAGACCGACGGCCAGCGCGCCGAGTTGATCACCCCGCACGAAGAAGCCAGGGCGAACGAGCAACCCCCCAGACTCGGCGCAACGCTGACCCAAACCCTAACCAGCCGGGACAACCATACAGTACCCGCCGAAGACACCGCCCCCGACCCGCGGGCCGACAAAGCCGATTCACCCAAAGCCGTCGCCAACCGCCTGGTCGACACCCAATCGGGCTGGGACAACGGCAGCCTGGTCCGGGGGATATCGCCCTCAGCCGAAAACAACCGCGCCAAGGATACGAAACAGGCCGACGCCCGTTCCGCCGGCATCGCCCGCGGCGCTCAGGAAAAACAGAAAGAAGAAACCCCCAAAGAGCAATCTCTGCCATCCATCGCGTTCGACTGGAGCCGGCTGCTCGAGCCACGCAAGCCCTTCACCGCCCCCGCCGCTACGGAGGCTAAGCAAAACGACTCCGAAGCCAGGGCCGAGTTCCACAAGCAAGTCCGCCTGGAAATCATCATCCAGCAGGTCGCCGACGGGGTTGAAGTGGATCGCTCTGGTATCGGCGCCGACGCCGAGTTAGAGCAGACCGAGCAGGCTCAAACCAAAGAGAATGCCGAGCAATAATTTATAGGTGCTATTCACTACACCGCGATCACCTCCGACCGTGCTCGCTTAAGTAGATCATCCCGCGATTCTGCCCACTACGAAAAATTACAATATCGTAAATTACAACCATTATTCCTATTGACAATTTTAATGGGGGGGGGGGTAGCATCGCATGCAGCGTTGGTTGGCTGGTAATATCAACCTTTGTTCAGGGGACATAACATGCGACGACGATTCGGATCACTTAGCGGGCTAACCGTTTTTGCAGTGGCTGTATGTGCGGTTTCAAGCCAAGAGGCGGAAGGGCAGGATGTTATTGGTTTT
>JAJDCV010000241.1 GCA_029260675.1 Phycisphaeraceae bacterium | reverse complement strand
GCCGAAACCATCGGCCCGGGTTGAGCCTTCGCACACTCCACTCGCCCCCAAAGCCCACGGGTGCCGCGCAGTGGCTTCCGTGGGGTAGTACATGACACATTTTATAGTGCCGCCAAGCAATAACCCTTGCCCCCGCCTCGTTAGGCGGGTAGCGTCGTGCATCGTGGCTGTTTCTACGCAGTGGGTAATCGGTTCATGGATACGTCACTCACCCCCCTCCAACCCAGCGATTTTGGCACCGCGCAGGCAAGACATCTGCTGCTGCGTGCGGGGTTCGGCGGTGGGCCCGACGAGATCGCCGGTCTAGCCGCGATGGGGCTGGACAAGGCTGTGCGTTCGATGCTGGAACTACCCCCGACATCGTCCGCCGACACATCCCATGAGATCGACCCGGACGTACTCCGGCCGCCGACCGCCGAGGAGCGTGAACGGTTCGCCAAAGCCAAACGCGACAACAACGAGGCCGCACGGTCCGAAGTGCGTCGTATCATCAACGAAAGAAGAGCCCAGGACCGGAGGATGCTCGGAGACCTGCGGCGGTGGTGGGTCGGCCTGATGCTCGACACCCCCACACCCTTACGCGAAAACCTGGTCCTGCTCTGGCACAGCCACTTCGCCTCGCGCCACCGCAATGTCCGCGACACCTTCCTGATGTATCAGCAGAACCAGTTGTTCCGCGAGCACGCCGCCGGCAGCTTCGCCGAGCTGGCCCGGGCCGTCGTCCGTGACCCCGCCATGCTCAAGTTCCTGAACAACGACCAGAACAATAAGAAGAAGCCCAACGAAAACCTCGCGCGCGAGTTCATGGAACTCTTCACACTCGGCGAGGGAAACTACTCCGAGGACGACATCAAGCAGGGCGCACGCGCACTGACCGGCTACCACGTCGATGACAACGACTTCGTGTTCCACGATCGTCGGCACGACGGCGCGAAGAAAACCGTCCTCGGCAGGACCGGCAAGTTCGACGGCGATGATTTCGTAGGCGTGCTGATCGACCAGCCCGCCTGCCCCAGATACATCGCGCTGAAGCTCTACCGCCACTTCGTCGCCGACGTCTCCGATCAGATCGACGAGGTGACCGGCCCTAACAAGGCCGTCATCCAACGGATGGCGGGCATGCTGCGTAAGAACGGCTATCAGGTCGCACCGGTACTGGAGTCGCTTTTCAAAAGCAAGCACTTCTACGACCCCATGATCGTCGGTAAGAAAATCAAGAGCCCCGTCCAGCTCGTAGCCGGGACCGCCCGTTCGCTGGGTACCCCGCAACGCAGCCTCGGCACACTCAGCGACGGTATGCGCGTGATGGGACAGGACCTGTTCGATCCGCCCAGCGTCGCCGGGTGGAGCGGCGGGCGGAGCTGGATCAATACCTCCACGCTGTTCACCCGCCAGAACGTCTGCACCTACCTGATCACCGGCAAAGACCCGCGCAGGAAGAAGTGGAGCCGTAAGCAGGCCGGGTACGACCCGATGCCGCTGCTCGCGGGGGTCGACAGCCGTGAGCCCAAGCCTGTCGTAGACCACGTCGTCGGTTTCATGCTCGGTGACCACACGCCCCCGGCCCGACGTGAGCCGCTTTACCGGTTTATGCAGCAGCGCAGCAAGGGCGTCACCGCCGACAGCATGATCGCGCTATTGACACTGATCACCGCCACGCCGGAGTACCAGCTTTGCTAAGTGTCAAAGGAGTTTGCCTTGCCTGATCTATCCGCTTACACACGCCGGCAGTTCCTGCGTTCGGGCCTGGCGATGGTCTCGACCGTGGCGTCGGTGCCCGTCTTCCTGTCGCGGTCTTCCTATGTCATGGCCGACACCGCTGGCCCGTTGCCGAGTAATCCCGGCATCCCCGAGGACCGCGTCATGGTTGTCGTGCAGCTCTCCGGCGGCAACGACGGGCTGAACACCGTGGTCCCCTTCGGCCTGGATAACTACTACAAAAACCGTAGCAACCTCGCCGTCCGTCAAAACGATCTTCTCAAGCTGGATGCCAACGCCGGCATCGGCCTGCACCCCTCGCTCGCGCCGCTGCATGACATGATCGGCGAGGGGCTCGCCGGCGTCGTACAGGGCGTGGGCTACCCAAACCCCATCCGATCGCACTTCGCCAGCATGGACGTCTGGCACACCGGCGACACACTCTCGAGCAAGGGTCACGGCTGGATCGGTAAGGCGATGGATTCCACACACGATCAAGCCGACACCGCGCTGGCCTGCATCAGCCTCGGCTCGGAAGCGCCCCTGGCGACACAGGGCAAACTCGTCAAGCCCGTCACCTTCGACAGGCCCGAGATGTTCCGCTGGGCCGGCCGCGACCTGCACCCCGCGATGAGTGAGTCCTACGACCAACTCAACACGCCGTCGACCCCGCTGACCGACAACGACCCCGCCGGCTTTATCCTCCGCACCGCGATGGACGCCCAGGTCGCCTCCGACCGCGTCCGCAAGGCCGTCAACCAGCAATCCAACACGTCCTTCCCCGGCAACGGCCTGGCCCGACAGCTGAAAATGGTCGCCAACATGATCCGCGCCGAGCTGCCGACCCGCGTCTACTACGTCGCTTTAGGTGGTTTCGACACCCACGCCAACCAGGCCGGCCAACACGCGCGGCTGCTCGAAGAGTTCGCCACCGCCATGTCCGCCTTCTACCGCGAGCTCAAAGCCACCGGCCACCAAGAGCGAGTCCTCACCGTCGCCTTCAGCGAGTTCGGCCGACGTGTCCAGCAGAACGCCTCCGGCGGAACCGACCACGGCACCGCCGGGCCCATGTTCCTCTTCGGCCCGCAGGTCAGCCCCGGACTGATCGGCGAACACCCCAGCCTCACCGACCTGGACGACGGCGACCTCATCCACCGCATCGACTTCCGCAGCGTCTACGCCAGCGTCCTGGACAACTGGATGAAGATCGACTCGGCCGCCGCACTGGGCAAGCCATTCGATCACGCCAACGTCCTCCGCGGTTGACACCCCCGGCTGATTTTGTTCTGGTGGGGCGGTGACTCACACCGACTCCCACGCAAACACCACGTATTCCGGTCCGCTGAACGATCAGGCCGTGCTTGAACGCGCCCAGGGGCTGTTGGACGATTTCATGTCACGGATCCAAGGCGTGCCCTACGAAGACAAGGGCGTGTTCTTCAGTGAGATGCTCTTCGTTCTCGCCGCTGTCGGCCCGGGCTTCGACGGACAGGTCCTGGAGTCCGGCCGGGCTAGAGGGCAGAGCACCTTCGTCCTGGGCCGGATCTTCCCGAAGTCGAAGATCATCAGCGTCGAGTTCGACCGCGACTCACCCGACGCCCCGATCGCAGAAGCCCGACTCAAAGACCTCGATCATGTAGAACTGCTCTACGGCGATTCTCGCCGCCTGCTCTTTGAGCAACTTCAGCCCGGCGCGGCCGTCATCATCGATGGCCCCAAAGGTTTCCGCGCCGTCCGCCTCGCCCTGCAACTGCTGCGCACCGGCAAGGTCAGGAAAGTTTTCATACACGACACCTATAAAAGCATGGCCACACGCCGCTTCCTCGAAAACCATGTCCCCGGCACACTGTTCAGCGATCACGAACAATTCGTACAACAGTTCAAGCACCTGGACGATCCCTGCTGGGCCGGGTTTGATACGAGCCAGCCGTTGGAATGGCACTCCTCATCATCTGGCGTACAGGGCAACCCCAGCTACGGCCCGACGTTCGCCTGCATCCCCCACGACCCGGCCTGCGCTTACGGACCGCTGCTGTGGCGGCTGCACCTGGCTAACGTGATGGCCCGTGCGGGCAAGTCCATGGGTAAGAAGCTGGCCAGACGGAGCGGCGTCTAACCATGTGCGGCCTGTTGACCATCGTTGGAGATCGTTTCGCGGACGGCTTCGGCCCCGCGCTCGCGTCCCTGACCAGCCGCGGACCGGACGAGCGCGGCGTCTGGCACGAGGAGGATGTCCACCTCGGGCACCGCCGACTCTCCATCATCGACCTGCACGCCGGCCAGCAACCCATGCTCTCTGCCGACGGGCGTTACGCGCTGGTCTACAACGGTGAGATCTACAACTTCACAGATCTGCGCAGTGAACTCGAATCGCTCGGCCGGTCTTTCAGAACGCATTGCGATACGGAAGTCCTGCTGGAAGGATATGCGCACTGGGGCAGAAACGTCCTCGATCGGCTCGACGGCATGTTCGCCTTCGTCGTCTGGGACCGGCATGAAAAATCACTCTTCGCCGCTCGCGATCGGTTCGGGATCAAGCCGCTGTTCTATTCGACACATCAAGGCTTCGTTGCCGCGTCGACCATGCAGCCGTTCTTCAAACTCCCCGGCTTCCCACGCCGGCTGGATTACCACGCGCTGCGCGAATACCTGGCGGTCCAGTCGATCCCCTCGCCGATGACCATGCTGCGCGACGTCCGGTCGCTGCCCCCGGCTTCGTGGCTGACCTGGGACCGATCCACAGGCCGGCTCGAAACAGGACGCTACTGGGACATCCCACACGCGACACACGACCCCATGCGGTTTGAAGACCTCGTCGAAGCCACCGACGCCGCGCTCGCTAAAAGTGTCAATCGCCAACTCGTTGCCGACGTCCCGCTGGGCGCGTTCCTCTCCGGCGGGATCGACAGCTCCCTGATGGTTCATTACATGGCCCAGGTGTCATCGAAACCCGTCAAGACTTTCACCGTCCGATTCGACGCACGCAACGGCTACGACGAAAGCCAATACGCCAAGGCCGTCGCCGAACGCTACGGCTGCGAGCACCACGAACTCAACGCCCACGAGATCGACGGCGATATCCTGGCTAAGTCTCTTTCCGATCTCGACCAGCCCCTGGCTGACCCGGCCTACCTCCCGCTGCGCGAGCTGTGCGAACTCACACGACAACACGTCACCGTTGCCGTTGCCGGTGACGGCGGGGACGAGTTGTTCGGGGGGTACTCCCGATTCCTGCGCGGCGAATCGTCGTACACCGGCAGCACGCCGTTCAACTTGTTGCACCGCTTAGGCCTGCTGCCCCCAGCCCTCCGCCGGCGTGCCTTGCGCGGCACCGACGGCCTGCTCTGGGACCGCGTCAAGTTCGGCCCGTTCCCCGGCACACGCAAGGACATGGCTGCGCTGCTCACACCCGACGCCGGGCTCGATTGTGAGATTGACCAGACCATGCGCTACTGGCTGGACCTCGCGAAACAGTTCGGCTCGCCGATCGAAACCGATCAACTCATGCGTGCCGACCTGTGGACCTACCTAAACGAAAA
>JAJDCV010000240.1 GCA_029260675.1 Phycisphaeraceae bacterium | reverse complement strand
TGGCGATATAACGATTCACCGGCGTGGGCATCACCACGCGCTCCATTGCTGCAAACAACGTATCAAGCTGTGCCGCATCCACGACCGAGTCAGGGGTGGGCAGCTCGCCTCGCCGGCGTGTGTCGATGATCCGTTCGAGCGTTCCGGCGCTGGGTCGGCCGACATGAAGCTTTAAGAGGAACCGGTCGACCTGCGCCTCGGGCAACGGGTAGGTCCCCTCCAATTCGATCGGGTTCTGCGACGCCAGCACGAAGAACGGTGCAGGCAGCGGACGGGTCTCGCCCATCACCGTGACTCGGCGTTCCTGCATCGCTTCGAGCATCGCCGACTGGGTCTTGGGCGACGCGCGGTTGATCTCGTCGGCCAGGAGGATGTTGGTGAAGACGGGCCCGGGCTCGAAGACCATTTTCCGGTGGCCGTCGGACTCTTCCTGGAGGATCGGGCTGCCGACGATGTCGCTTGGCATCAGGTCGGGGGTGAACTGGACACGGTTAAATGAGAGCGCCAGTAACTGCCCGAGGACCTGGATCAGCGCGGTTTTGCCGACGCCGGGCATCCCTTCCAGGAGGATGTGTCCCCGGCTGAGGATGCCGACCAAGACCATGCGGTGCAGTTCGTGCTGGCCAAGGAGGGTGGCGTCGAGCTGGGAAAGCGTGCGGTTAAGCAGGTCCACGGCCGGCGCCAGTTCATCGGGACTCATCAGCCGGGGTCGGGTGTCGGTGTCAGACATGCGGACTCCAAAACTAAGTGGCGATCGGTGGTGGATCGGGGCCGGGCCGGAGATCAGCGTGCTTGCTTGCGGCTATGGTTCAGCGGTATCCGAGGATGCCGGTGATGCATCGGGGGTGTCCTGGGGCACCTTCTCACTATCTAAGACGGAGCGCTGGAAGTAGCGTTGCACGGTGCCGCGGTGCCGGGGGAGGATCGAAGCGTCTTCGGCGCTACCGCCTGAGGAGGTCACGCCCGTCATCGCGCCGCCGGTCGAGTCATCAGCACCGGGTTCCGTGTCGGGCGCGGCACAGGTCACGCCCAGCAGCCGGGCGTCTTGCATGTCACGCAGGCGCGAGGGCGGCAGGACCTGGGGGTCGAACGAGGCGCCCTCTTTGCTGGAGGGGTCTTTCCAGATCATCTCGACGTGGCCGGGCCCACGGGTGATGCCGCCCCGGCCGACTTTACCGCTCTTACAAGCCTTGCAGATCGAAGCCGCATCGCATTCGCCCTGGTTTTCCAGCCATTCAAGGAGTTCCGCGGGGTCGAGGTCGGACTCGATGTCCAAGAGCCGGCCCTCGATCAGATTGGCCGCCTGGAGCGCTTCGAGGGTGGCTTGCAGGTCGCCCTGCTGACCGCTCATCATCTCCGCGAGTTTTTTAAGTGTCTCGGCATCCAGCCCCGAGGCCGCGGCCTGGCTCAGCGCCGCCGCCATCTCGGGTGACAGGCCCGCCGTGAGATCGCTGCCGACCGCTTCCTCGGTGAGTTGTGCCAGGGCTTGCATCGCCTGGGACATCTGCTGGGGTGATAGCTGACCCGTGTCCTGCTGGAGCGCCTTAGCTAAGGCCTCGGCGGCGGCGGAATCGTTCATTTTACGCAGCGCCTCATCGGCGGCCTCGGCGGCGGTCTGATCGAGCTGGTCCGCCAGGTGATCTAACGCCTCAAACGTCCGCGACGGATCCATTCCTTTGGCGTCTTCTGCGACCTGGGCCATGTCCTCGCGGATCGCCTCGGCCTGGGGCTCATCGAGGATCCGCTCTTCTTCAAGCACCTGCACCTGGTCGTCAAGCGAATCGATGGTGTTCTGCACGTTCATCCCGGCCGACACGCCGTCCCACCGCGGCATCGGCGACAATAATGCGCAGACCAGGAAGACAGCGGCCAACGCCAACGCCGTCGACGCCTGCCCACCGCGCCAACGCACGCGCAACGGCGAAGGGATCGCCATCCGTTGCGCCCAAGGCTCGAAGCCTTTCATGTCGTGCGCCATCAGCAGGCCGCCGAGATGTCTTCGGCCATCCACCACCGCGCGGGCCTGATCGGAGCTTGGCCTCTCGCGCCATCCCAACACGCACGCAATCAACCAGACCAGTAGAAGACCGGCCAACCCCAGCCACCACCGCGCGCTGTCCACGCCGGTGGCGAATCGTGCCGTCAGGGCCACGGTGCCCCAGATAAGCAAGTAACCTGTGGAGAGAAGCACGCCCCACCGCAGCACCGCGGCGCGGAACAGGTCGGCCATCAGCGCCGAGGAGATCGCCTTGGCTTCTGTCTCTCGCAAGCCGACCGGGCTCTCGCCGAAGTGGTCTGTCATGGTCTGTCCCCGTAGCCGATCGAACGATGCGGTGAAGCGGAAGGTGCCCGGGTCCAGGCTGGTCGAACACGCGGGACTACACCCCTATCTTACACGCCTTAAGTGCCCAAAGACAACACAAATAAGTCCAGGTTTCCCGGTGCTGGGTGGTTGTGGCCTATGACATACCATTACATACGCCCTATCTATATAGATTGTTCGTCATGGACCGAGCCCAAGGCGGGACAACCCCCGGCGAGTCCTGTACCATCTCTGGACTATCAGGGTCAGCCGCGGATCGTTTTGGAGCCTATCGATGAGCCACGCCACCGACCAGCCATCCCCCACGCTATCCCCCACGCGCTCGGCGGGCGCCCGGCTAAGTGTGATGATGTTCATGCAGTACGCGGTCTGGGGCGTGTGGCTGCCACTACTATCGAGATACCTCAGCGCGCCGGTCGAGGGCGGTGGCCTGGGATTTACGGGGGCACAGATCGGCTGGATCCTGGGGCTGGCGGGTTCGATCGGTGCGATCACGGCACCGTTCATCGCGGGGCAGGTGGCGGACCGATACATGAATGCGGAGCGTGCCTTGGCGCTGCTGCTGCTGCTCGGCGGGATCGTGCAGTATGTCTTGTCGTTGCAGACCGAGTATACGGCGTGGCTGATGCTGTCGATTCTTTACTCGGTGTTGTACATGCCGACGCTGGCGCTGACCAACAGCATCGCGTTTGCGAACCTGGACGACCCGGAGCGGAAGTTCCCGCCGGTGCGGTCGCTGGGGACGATCGGATGGATCGTGGCCTCGGTGGTGTTCCCGCTGATCTGGATGACGAAGCCCGAAACCATAGGGGTGCTAAAAAACTGGCCGTTCATCGGAGGTGATCCCAGGGCCGATGCGACTGCGCAGATCGTCGTTGCGCTGAAGGTATCGGGTGTCGCATCTATCGTTTACGCAGTCTTCAGCCTTCTGCTGCCCAAGACACCGCCAAAGAAAGATGTGCAACACCCACTGGCATTCGCGGAGGCGTTCAGCCTGTTTAGGCGGATTGACTTTACGATCCTCACGCTGGCGGCGTTGCTGATCTCGATGATCCATAATTGCTTCTTCATTCGAACGGGTCCGTACCTGGTAGAGGCTATCGGGTTCGCCGATTCCGATATCGGGCCGGTGATGGCGATCGGGCAGGTTAGTGAGATCGTGGTGCTGGCGGTGCTGGGATTGTTCATCAAACGGCTGGGTTATAAGTGGGTGTTAAGCCTCGGGGCACTCTCCTTTGTCTTGCGGTACGGGCTGTTCGCATTCGTGCTTTCGTCGGATGAGCCCAGCAAGGGGATCGTGCAGGCGACGATGCTGTTTCACGGGCTGAACTACGGCTTCTTCTTCGCGGGATCGTTCCTGTACGTGGAGAAGGTGGCGCCTGAGAACATACGGCACTCGGCCCAGACGGTGTTTGGGATCATCATCCTGGGCGCGGGCCCGGTGCTGGCGGGGGCCTACAACGGGCTCTTCGACCGGTTCAAGGACACGGCCGACGCCCAGCAGTACCATCAGTTCTGGTGGACGCAGTCCGGGATCGCGCTGGTGGCGGTGCTATTGCTGCTAGCGGCGTTCAGGCCTAAGTCAGGCGAATCTAAAACAGGCGGGTGAGGCTTGTGTTCCGGGCCAACCGGATTATCATTGCCAACCGTAATCGTTATATAGAGGGAAAAGATGAACCGTCTAACCATGATATGCCTGGCGATGTGCTTTAGCACCGGCGTGCGGGCAGACCACTGCGGCACCGAGCATCAAGCACCCGAGCACAACACGCTCACCGAGCAGGAGCAGGCCGACGGCTGGGAGCTGCTGTTCGACGGTGAATCACTGGAGAAGTGGCGCGGCTACAAGATGGACGGTGTGCCGGAAGGCTGGGTCGTAAAGGACCAGACCATCATACGCACCGGGCAGGATCAATGGATCGACTTGATCACCCGAGAGCAGTTTGACGACTTCGAGCTGTCACTGGAATGGGAGATTTCTGAGGGCGGCAACTCCGGCATCTTCTTCAATGTCACCGAAGAACATGATCACCCTTGGGACAGCGGCCCGGAGATGCAGATCCTGGATAACGGCGCCCACCATGACGGCAAAAACACGCTGACCAGCGCCGGTGCTAACTATGCCCTGCACGTGCCAGCCACAGACGCGACAAACCCGGTCGGTGAATTCAACCACGTCCGCATCCTCGTCCTGGGCAACCACGTCGAGCACCACCTTAATGGTGTTAAGCTATTAGAGTATGAGCTGGGCAGCGAGGAATGGGAAGCCCTTGTCGCCGCCTCGAAATTCAGCCAGATGCCAGGCTACGGCCGATCGCCCTCAGGCCACATCGCCCTGCAGGACCACGGCGATCTGATCACGTACCGCAACATCAAGATCCGTCGGCTCGATGCCGCACAGACACAACCCGCAGCCACCCAGGGAGATAATTGAAGTGACAACCCCCACCCCCCCCACCGATCCTAAGCAAACCAAAGGCGCATCTCGTCGAGAGTTTCTCGTACGCACCGCGGCACTGGCCGGCACCGCCGTCGTGCTTGGCGCGGCATCCAAGAGCGAGGCCAAGATCGGCCTGGACCCCAACGCCAAGACACCACAATCCGGAGCACGCGCCCCGCTGGGTGAAAACGACCCTGTCCGTATCGGTGTGATCGGCGTGGGTGGGATGGGTACCAGTCACGTCCACGCCATGCTCGGGATCAACGAACGCAAAGAAGCCAACGTCCAGGTCGTCGCGCTCTGTGACGTCTGCGAGCCACGCTGGGAGAACGCGTTGGCTGTCTGCGGCGAGAAGCAGCCGGGCGTGCAGACCGACACCTATGTCCACCACGAGGACCTGCTGGCGCGCGACGACATCCACGGCGTGGTGGTCGCCTCGACCGAGCACTGGCACGCCGGGCACAGCATCGACGCGATCGCCGCGGGCAAGGACGTCTACTGTGAGAAACCGATGACGCTGCGTCTGCCCGAGGCGTTGCACATGCGACAGGTCGTCAAAGCCAACCCCGACATCATCGTACAGGTCGGGACACAGAAGATGATGCTCCCGAAGTTTCAGTCCGCCAAGAAGCTCCTGGCTGAGGGCGCGATTGGAAAGGCAACCTTCAGCCAGACCAGCTACTGCCGTAACTCCAAGGAAGGCGAGTGGCTCTACTACAAGATAGACCCTGCCTGGGAGCCGGGCGTGAACCTGGATTGGGAACGCTGGTGCGGGCCGCTGGGTACACACGAGTGGAACCCCGAGATCTACGCTCGCTGGCGCCGTTACAAGGACTATTCGACCGGGATCATCGGCGACCTGCTGGTCCACGTGATGACCCCGATGATGGACGCACTGAATGCCGGCTGGCCCACGCGCGTCGTCGCGTCCGGCGGGCACTACGTCGACAAGGCCATGGAAAACCACGACCAGGTCAACCTCAATGTCGAGTTTGAGTCGGGGCACACCCTGGTTGTCGCAGGATCGACCGCCAACGACGTCGGGCTGGAGACCATGATCCGCGGGCACGAGGCAAACATCTACCTCGGCGGGCGCAACTGCGTGCTCCGACCCGAGCGCGGCTACGTCGACGACATCGACGAGCAGGACATCCCGTCAGAAGACATCTGCAACGACCAGGACGCACTAAGGCGCGACTGGCTGAACAGCATCCGGACGCGCGAGCCCAACCGCAGCCAGGTCGATCTGGCGACGCAGGTCATGGTCATCGTCGACCTGGCGACCCGGTCGATGTGGGACGGCGGGGCTTACCGATTTGACCCGGCCACGCTCACCGCAAGCAGGGCCTGAAAACCCGATGCCGATCACACTCGCCACCCACGCGATGGGCACACGGTTCGAGCTGGTGCTCGCCGGTGACGACCCGCACCGATTAAACGCGGTGGGTGAAGCTGCGCTGTGTGAAATCAAGGATTGTCACCGGCGTTTTAACCTTTTCGATCCGGGCAGTTGGCTGAACACCCTAAACCGACGGGCCGGACATGAATCTGTAGTGCTGGACGGCCTGACGTTTGAGTTGCTTGAGGTGTGTCGGCGGGTACACCGCGACTCGCAAGGCGCGTTCGATGTTACCGTCGCCCCGCTGATGCATGCGTGGGGGTTTCACGGGCCAACAGGGCCGGAGAGTTTCGATGCAATCCATGAAGCCGGCAGCCGTGTCGGCATGGAGCATCTAAAGTTTGACGGCGATGCTAAAACACTGCGGTTCACCCGGCCGGGCATGGAGCTGGACCTGGGTGCAATCGCCAAAGGCTTCGCGATTGACCTGGCGATCGAACTGCTGCGCGAGCACGGCATCACCTGTGCGCTGTTGCACGGCGGGACCAGCACCGCGGCCGCGATAGGCTCACCGCCCGGGGAGGACGGCTGGCGCGTCCGGGTACGGACCGGCGCCGATGATAGCGCAAAAGATCAAGACATCACCATCACACTCAAGGACGCCGCCCTTTCGGTTTCGGCACCGCCCGGGCGAGTGATCGAATCGGGGGGTGAAACCCTCGGCCACATCCTGGACCCACGCACAGCCAGGCCCGTCACCCGCGGTTCATTCGCTGCGGCGGTCGGCGCGTCCGCCTGCCTGACCGATGCCTGGGCCACCGCCCTACTCGTGCTGGGACACACACCCGACACCATGCCGCAGACGCTACGCGCGATCCTTCCGGCCACGCAGGCACCCCCAAGTTATAAACCCGCGATCACGGAGCACGCACTGTCATGACCGAAACCGACCGTAGAACTTTTCTTTTACAGACCGGCGGCGCTTTGGCGGCGATGGCGATCGCGCCCGGGTTGGCGTTCGCTTCCGAGGTCACGCTGCAGGGTGAGATCTCGGTCGCCATCATCGGGATGGGCCGGCAGGGCCGGGCGATCGCCGGGGAGTTGCAGAAGATCAAAGGCGTCAAAGTCGCCGCGATTTGTGATGTCGACCCCGGGCGGTTGCGCTCGGGTGCCCGGCGGGTCGCCGACGTAACGACCTATGAGACACACAGCCAACTCCTAGACCAGGCCAAGGATGTCTCGGCCGTCTTCATAGCCACGCCGACCCATACCCACCTCGCCGTTTTCAAAGACGCGCTCGCCGCGGGGAAGCACGTCTACTGTGAAGCGCCGCTGGCTTCGACGGTCGAGGATTGCAGGGCGATCGCTTCTGCCGCGCGGGGTGCTCCCACCATATGCGCGGCCGGGCTGCTGGGCAGAAGCAACCCGGTGTACCAGTTGGCGAGGACGTTCTTCCGGTCGGACTCGGTCCGCGACCTGGTGGCGATGCGGGCGCAATCCAATGACAAGACCACCTGGCGCAACCCGTCATCCGATCCGGCACGCGAGAAGGCGCTGAACTGGCGGCTGGACCCGACCCTTTCCACCGGGTTGGCGGGTGAATTAGGGACGCACCAGTTCGACGTCTTCCACTACTACCGCGGTACCTACCCGACCTCGATCCAGGGTCATGGCTCGATCCGGCTGCACGACGACGGGCGAGAAGTTTACGACACGGTCGCGGCGACCCTCTCGTTCGCCGACGGTTCGATACTCCAGTACGCCGCGACGCTGGGTAACTCCCACGATGGCACGCACGAGGTGTTCTTCGGCTCCAACGCGGCGATCAAACTCGCGTGGACGCACGGCTGGTTGTTCAAAGAAGCCGACGCCCCGACCCAGGGCTGGGAGGTCTACGCCAACCGCCAGCAGTTCCACAACGAAGAAGGGATCACGCTGATCGCCGACGCGACACAACTCGCCTCGCAGGGCAAGCTCAAATCCGGTGTCGGGCTGCCCAACCCGCCGTTGTATTACGGGCTGGGTGATTTTCTTAAGAGCGTGACCGAAGGTACACCGGTCGCGACTTCCATTGAGGAAGGCGCCCGCGCTACGATTGTCGGCATCCTCGCCGATAAGGCGATCCGCACCGGCGAAACGGTTACGGTTGACCCCGCCTTGCTTGGAGGAGCCTGACTCATGGCGCAGACTTCCACACTTCGACAACTCGGTTTTTCGGCACGGCTGGGTGTGACGCTGATTGTGGTGACACTGCTGGGCGGGCTTACCGTGTCGGGCGTCTACATGGCGGTGCACCACGATAACCGCGACGAGCAGCCCGGCCTGACGATGACCGATATCCAAGGGCATTACGCCGGGGTCAACGTCCCCTCGCCGCTGCTTGGCGCGATCGAACGTGGGCACCCCGAAAAACAAACCGACGAAGCCAGGAAAGTTTTGAGCGACTGGCTCAAGGGCGACCGGATAAGTGAAGACTACGACAGCCTAGACTTGGGCGACCTGGCCCCGGCCGAGATCCTCGCGTCGGATTGTCTGAGCTGTCACAGCCGACAGAGCACCGGTGAAGACGCCTACCCAGAACTGGCGTTGGATTATTTCGATGACGTCCGGGCCGTGGCCTTCTCGCGTGACATCCGACCGGTCGGGGTCGAGGTGCTGGCGGCGTCGACCCACACCCACGCGATCAGCTTGGCGGTGTTGGCGCTGGTGGCCGGGGGGCTGCTGCTGCTGACCGGCTGGCCCAGGGGGCTGACGAATCTGCTGGTTTTATTGATGGGCGTGGGGCTTGCCCTGGACTTGTCCGGCTGGTGGGTGGCGCGCCTCAGCGGCGCGGTGGTCCCACTGATTGTGATCGGGGGGTTCGTGTTTGCGGCATCGGTCGGGGTGTCGTTGCTGTTGGTTATCGCGGATCTGTGGCGGCGGGGCAAGTGTGGGGCTGCCGGTTAAGCGGCGCGACAAATCGCGGCGCTTCGTACGGTCGCGTTGCATGTTAAGCGTGTGGTCTACGCTAATTCACCGCGTACCCGTTCGAGCAGCGCCTTGGTCGCGGCGATGCCTTCCATCTCGCCGAGCTGGCTGCCCTCGTATTCGATCCCAACGTAGCCGTGATACCCGGCGTCCAACACGATCTTCATCATCCGTAGGTAGTCGATCTCGGATTCGTTGCCGGCCTCATCGAAGACGTGGCTCTTGGCGGAGACGGCCTTGGCGTAGGGCATCAGCTCCTGCACGCCCTGGTATTTGTCGTACCAATCGTCGTCCTTGATCCTAAAGTTCCCGAAGTCCGGCAGCGTGCCGACGCGGTCGTGGCCGACCAGTTGCATCACGCCGGCGAGCCAGGCCCCGTTGGATGACAGCCCGCCGTGGTTCTCGACCAGGACGTTCAGGCCATGCGTGTCGGCGAACTCACAGAGACGGCGTAAACCGTCGGCCGCGAGTTTCTGCTGCTCCTCGTAGCCACCCTCACTGGCGGCGTTGACGCGGATCGAGTGGCAGCCCAGGAACTTCGCCGCCTCGACCCATTTGTAATGGTTTTCGACCGCCTGCTTGCGGGCCGTGTCGTCAGGGTCGCCCAGCCGGCCTTCGCCGTCGCACATGATCAGCACGCTGGTCACGTCCAGATCGTCGGCCCGCTGTTTCATCTGCGCCAGGTAATCCGTGTCTTTAGCCTTGTCCTTAAAGAACTGGTTGACGTATTCGATCGCGTCGATGCCGAACTTGTCCTTCGCGGTGGCGGCGAAGTCGAGGTTGTCCATCGCCCGGCTATATAGCGCTTTGTGCAGAGACCACTGCGCAAGCGAGATCGAGAACAGCGCGGCCGTGTCGGGCTCGGCATCCGTTTCGGGCTGGGTTTCATCGCCCGCCTCATCCGCAGCGACGACCCGGCCCGTCAGGGACGCCCCCGCGAGGAACGCCGCCGATACCTGGACAAAACCACGACGTGTGACACCATGAGCCATGACTGGGCCTCCTTCAATCCACGGCCGGGAAAATGCCCGGGCCGCGAGGACGCTATCTTACCAACCTCGCAAAACCCGTGTCACAACCGCACAAGGCGTCAACGCCCATGCCTCTAATAGGCCAACCACGCAAACCGCTCGTATGTGTCGCCGGTTGATATAATGCCGCGGGTAGATTTCATATCGACAGGGGTAGGCCCGATGCCACATATGACAAGCCGGATCGTAGCACTGGGACTGACACTTAGTTTCGGGCTCGCTGTGTCCGCCCAGGAGCAGGGCCTGCCCGCCGGAGCCGAAGACGCGATCGCGAGCGCGGACTGGCCGCGTGTTGTTGAACTGCTCACGCCTGTGACGGGGGCGGATGCCACCGAACCGGTCAGCTATTGGTACGGTGTCGCGCTGTATGAATCGGGAGATCCGGCGGGCGCAACCGGACATCTCAACCGCGCTTTGGAATTAAGCGCAGAGTCCACGCCCGCTGCGCAGTACCTGGCGTTGTGCGCCTTGGCGACCGGGGATATCCAAACCTCACACGCGTTGGCGGACCGCTTCCCGGTCGACGCCACGATCGCTTTCGCTGCCGGGAAGGCCTCGATGCAGCATTACTACCAGCTCTCTTCCAGGAGCGACGATCCCATTATCGAGATGATACGAGCTCGTATCGCAGCGCGCAACATGTTTGAGCGTTCGATCATGATCGACGGCGAATCGGCGCAGGCCAGGCGGTGGCTGGCGTTCACGCTCAAGGAGAGCCGGGAATGGGAGCAGGCGCTTGAGCAGGTCAGCTACGCGATCTCCTTAGAGCCTATGGGGTGGGAGGTATACGCCCTGGCGGGTCAGTGCTACAACGAGCTGGGCATGTACGAGCAGGCCGCCGAGGCTTATGGACACGCGGTCCCGCAGGCCCCGCCGGGCAAGCAGGCCGACCTGTGGTACGCCCATGGCGAGGCCTTGAGACAATCCGGCGCTTTCCGCGACGCGATCGGATCTTACAAGCAAGCATTAGCGTTGGATAACGAACGCTATGACGTCCGGTACCGCCTGGGCGATGCCGCGCTGATCGCCGGCGACCTGCCGCTGGCGGCGTGGGCGTTCAACGAGGCACGTACGGTCGACGGGAACATAGACTCCTTGGCCGGTGCCGGGCGTGTGCAGTTCGAGTTAGGCCAATTTGAAGACGCCGAACGGCTGCTAATTCAGGCGATCGAGGAGGCAGAGGCCAAGAGGCGGCGGGCCCCGGGCAAGTGGTATCACTGGTTGGGCCGGGCGCAATGGGAACAAGGCAAGCAACAAGAAGCGGTCGGCAACCTCTTCAGCGGGATGGGCTGGGGCGATGATCAGAGCCTGATCTACGCCCATTGGGTGTTCAAGGCCTGTATGGAGATGGACAACCCTTTCGGCGCGATCATGATCTGCGAGAGGGTCGCCGAGCACGGCTACCCGGACGTGGCGCTGAACGGCCTGAAGGCGGTGATGAAGACCTGGCCGATGCCGAGGGCGAAAGACATCCAGGCAGGCCGACGCCCACACACCGCGAAAGCCGCCGCCGCAATGGGCATGATCGCCTACCGCGCCAAGCGGTTCCGTACCGCGGCGGGGTTGTACTCAAGCACGAACCAGCACCGTGGCAGGCGGGCTCAACCCATCGCCGGTTGGGCCTTCCTGGCGGTCGGCAACCCGGCCGCCGCCGAGGTGACGTTCCGCGATGTCTTTCAAAACGCTCCGGAGAAACGCCGGGACTGGGGCCTGATTGGAGGCGCGTGCGCCCTGCTCCACCAGGGCAAGCACGAACGCGCCCTCAAAGCACTCGCCCCGATCGAGCACGAAAAACTGATCCACGCGCGAGACACAAGCCTGGTCTGGGCCCGGAACGCCGCGGGGGATCCAACCGCCCGTGAGCTCGCCGATCCGTGTACCCTCCTCGGGGTCATCGGCTGGGATATCGAGGACCGCGACGGAAACGAAGCCCTGGAAATCCGCTCCGTCCTGCCCGGCTCGGCCCTGGATACCCAGGACCAGTTCCCGATCCGGCCATTAGATCGGCTCGTCTCGGTCGATAACGAACGCATCACCTATATCGCAGACATCCAGGACATCCGCGAGTCTGCCGTGCTGAACTGGCCGATCGAAGTGAAGATCGCGCGTGGTCCGCACATCATTACGATCAAACTGAACCTCTCGAAGACTTTGGCCGAGCTGCCCGAAGCCAAAACCGAGGCAGAGGCTGCGCCCCAGCCAGAGACAAACGGGGAGGACAACTGATGCCTGCACCTAAGCGACAAACCCGCACATGGACGTGGCTGCTTGCCGCGGTTGCGCTGCTCGCCTCGACGGTGGTCTTGGCGGACCACCACAACGACCCGCCCCCCGAGCCCAAGCCCCAGCCGCCGGGGCCGCGGGGTTTCCTGGACACGCTCAGCGGCACGTTCGACAACAATAAAAAGCCCGAGAAACACAACGCCGAGCTGCGCGACAAGCAGAAGGACAACTCGTCCGCTCCCGGCGTTAACGCCCCGACGGTCCCGGCCCAGAACCCCGACCTCAAGGCCCAACGCGAAAAAGTCGACCGACTCAGCGAGGTTAAATACACCGATATCAACGTCAAGCCGTCGCCAAGTGCCGCGCGGCGTATGCTTGAGCGCATGCGTGGGCGTGCCGACGAGATGCGCCGCCAAGCCGACCGCGCCGACCAGGCAGAAACAGCAAGGAACGCCGGGCGGTGGGGATCCTTCAACGAGCGCTGGTCGCCGGTCGCCGATGGGATCAAGAAAAAGGAATCACGGGAAGTTCTGCGAGACAAGATACGTGCCGTGCTTGAGAACGGCGGCTCGCCGGTGACGCGCAAGTCGTCCACCCCCGGGGTCAACATCCCGTTGGGCGAAGAGGCCTTGGACGCAGCGCTGGCCGAAGCCGGTCTGGGGCACATGACCTCCGGCGCCAAAGCCAAGGCCGCCGGGCCATCCGCAGAAAAGAAGCTGTCAGACAACGTCGCGGCCCTGGCCGAGGCGATCAAGTCGGGCAAGCGTCCCGAGGGCATCAAGGAAGCCGACTGGGCCAGCCTCTCGGACCTGTTCGAGCGTGACCTGGACGAGATGGACGCAACGGACACCGTAAGCGCCCAACGCCGGCGGAAGCTGCGTGCCCGACAGGTGGCACCGATCGAAGAAGCGCTCAAGAAGGCCGAGGCATACATCGAGCGGGTCGAGGGATTCGCCGACACACTGACCCCCGAACAGAAGCGGTTCTTTGCCAAGGCGATGGCCTGGCGTCTGCACCAGGCCCGGCTCGCCGAAGCGCGGCGCAGGCTCCGCGACGCCGAGGCGCTGGACCGTGAGCGCCGCGGTGAAGCCAGCGGCCGGACCGACGCCACGTTCACCGGGGCGGTGGGCGGTGCGTATAATAAGGCTGCCAGCGTGCTACAGAAAGTCGCACGCAAGATGGACACCGACGGCCACGGCGCCCCCCCACCGTCGGATCAGTTAGCGGATAACGAATCGATCATCCCCGAGTGGTTCGGCGAGCGCAACTACCGCAAACGGGTCGAGGCGATGCTCCGATCGTATAAGTCCGAGCTGGACCAACTCGAAGGCATCATCGCTAAGGCCCGGGAGCAGGCCGAAAAGCGCGACGCACAAAAGCTGCGGTTCCGTCTGTTCCAACTCGAATCCCACGACCGCCTGCGTGCCCGTTACACCAACGATCCCGAGGCCGCCAAACGCCGAGTCGAGGCGCTGAAGAAGTACGCCAAGGAACTCAAGGCCTCGCGTGAAGCCCGTATCGCCGAGATCGCTGCGCCGCATCAGGATCGGATCAAAGTCCTTCGAACAAGAGTCGACGCCTTACAAGAACGCCTTGATAAGATGACCGGGGAAGAGCCGCCCGCCCCCGAAAGCCCGCCCAGTCAACCAACCCCGGCCGAGGATCCAGGCGACAGCCCAACCAAGCCGGACGATCCGCAGACAGATTGATGGGAACCGCGAGCCGGCCCAGAACGTCTAAACGCTTAGCTATCAAATTCGACAACCCAAGACATCCCTCTCGGAGGCAGCACCATGCAAGATTCCCTTGAACACAACCGATTTTCGGCACGCCGTTTCATCATGTTGTTGATGGTGCTCTTAACCGCGGCATTCAATCTCCCGGCTCAGGCGTCCGACGTGCCGGATGACGGAGAATGGGTCCAGTCGATGGGGATTACTGCGCCTATCTCCGTCCGCCTGGATGTCGCGGAAGATGAACCGCTGATCCCCGGCCTGCAGGCCAGGTCGGTCAAGGTCGTCGTCCGCAACGACAGCCAAGACCAGGCCATCGCGATCCGCGGCGCACACTGGTGGGAAGGCGGGATCGCATCCATGAACTGGCACGGCCCGGTTCAAGGCTCGACCTCGGAATGGCAGGGAGTTCAGAACGAGCCCGATGGATCGGGGATCATCATCGATATCGAAGGCGTCATCCAGAAAGAGGAGGAAAAGAAAAAGGCCGATGCTAAACAGCAAGGCATCTCGTATAACCGAACGGTCGCGGCGATGACCAGCATCGCGTTCGAACAAGGCGTGCTGCTGCCCGGTGAACAGATCGCCATCCCCCTGGCATTCACGCCTCAGCGATACCCCAACAACACGGTCACGATCGACTATATCGCCGTGGGGGATGCCGACACCGACTGGCGCAGCGAGGTCCTGCTTCCCGGCGAAGCGCCCCGGTATGACGGGGATATCCTGGTCCAGCCCGACGACGCCATGATCGAGTCACGCGAGGGACGAGGCTCGATGGGCCTGATTCGATCAACCATGAAGCTCGGGGGCGAGGGGCCCGATCTTCAGGCGTCTCACTTCGAGATCTCCCTACCCATCGCCGACGAATACGACGTCAACCTCACCGGCGGCCTGACGCGCGAAGAAGCGGCCGGCCGCGTAGGCGCGACGATCGAAGAGATGAATCATATGGGCTATTACCTCCCCGAGATGAAGACATGGTTCTTCATCGGCGCCGACGAGAATGCGCGGACGCTTCGGCAGGAGGACGGCAAGTGGGTCTTCGACTTCGCTCTGCACATGCCACCGTTCGCGCCGGAGTTCTTCGGGCGAGGCGAAGAAAAGACCTCGCTGCTGTTGAACCCCGACGTGTTCGGCCACCTGGTGGACGTGAACACCCCAAGCGAGGATCGCTACTACGACCCCGGCCTGACCGAACTCGACGCGGACCAGCTCTGGGAGGTTCTTGATTACGGCCGCAAGAAAAAGGCTGTCGAATTGGACGCCGTGGTCATCAGCCCCAACGGCATCACCAAACAGTGGATCCTTACACTCGCGGTCCGCGTCGATGCGTTCGGCCGATGGGAACACCCAAAACCCAACGCCACCCAACCCGCCACCGCACCGGCCGAGTAACACCTCACCGCGCCCATCCACCCTTTGCGGGCAAGCACAACTCGATGCTACAATGCCCCGAAGCACCGCGGGTGTAACTCAATGGTAGAGTGTCAGCCTTCCAAGCTGAATGTTGAGGGTTCGAGTCCCTTCACCCGCTTTGATCTGTTGGGGACAACCTCGACGCCAACTGTACGTCGATCAAACAACGGGTGGTTGTTCGGCGGGTCAATCAACCCAATTACTTTATGAAGTAACGCACGCGCTGCTTTTTGTATTCGGTGGTGCTGTACAGCGTGCGGTGACCGGTCACGCCTAGGGGGGCGAGGTCGGCGGCGATCCGGTCGATGACCTGTTGGCAGTCCGTCTCGCTGCGGGCGTGGATCATGGTGTAGAGGTTGTAGGGCCAGGCATCGGAGCACGGTCGTTGGTAGCAGTGGCTGACTTCGGGGGCTTTAGCTGCTAACTGGCCCGCGGCCTCGATGTGTTCGTCGGGGGCGCGCCAGACGACCATCCCGTTGGCGGAGAAGCCGGCCTGTCGGTGGCGCAGGATCGCGGCGAAGCGCCGCAACACGCCGGCCTCCTGCATCTTCTGCATCCAGGATCGCATCTCGTCGAACCCGACACCCAGCGCCTTGCACGCGGGCTTAAACGGGTGCTCCTCGAGCGGCAGGTCGTCCTGCAGCGCACGGATGTAGTCGATGTCCTGCTGGGATAGTTCAGCCGGCTCTGACCGGTGGTGGTATTTTTTAGGCGGGGTTTCCGGCTTGTCTTTCTGGCCGCCTCCGCCGACGTCGAGCTTCACGCCGATCCTGAACGTGCGGATGGTCGGCAACGCCAGGTAATCTTTGAACCGGGCCTCGTCGGCCAAGCGCTTGAGGTGGTCATCCAGCGACTCACCCGGCGGGACGGCCAGCGTGAACCAGAGATTGAACTCGGCCTCACGTTTGTAGTTGTGACTGACCCCGGGGTGTGCGCTCACGATGGCCGCGGCCTCGTCGAGCCGAGCGTCCGGGATCCGCGCCGCCGCCAGGGTGCCGGTATACCCAAGCGCCTTGGTATCGAAGATCGCGGAGATCTGGCGGATGATCCCGGTCTCTTTTAGCTTCCTGACCCGAGAAAGAACCTGTGCACCGGTTAGGCCCATCCCTTCTGCCAGCGCCTGCCAGGGCGAATCGGATAGCGGGAAATCGAACTGCATCTGGTTGAGCAGTTGTTTGTCCTGATCATCTAAAACGGTTTCGCTGACGGGTTCCGCGGACGGATTCATTTACCGGCTCCGTTGTCGGGCTGCTTCTGTGCGATGTCGTGCAGCGTCTGGGCTAGTGTCGTGGACACCCCCGAGCTGCTGTGGCGCTTCAGCGCGTAGGCGCAGGGGTGCATGAACTTGTTGACCAGCCGCTGGGTTGCCTGCAGGATCGCGGCCCGCTGCTCATCCGTCAAGCCCGAGCAGGCGGTGAACAGATCGTCCAGCTCGCGGTCGTGGACCATCTGTGCGTCCTCGTAGAGCTGTTGGATCAATGGCCGGGCACGGCTCTCCGCCAGCCAACGCTCGAAGCTGTCGATCTCTTCATCGAGGATCTGCTCGCATCGGTCGATCTGATTCATCCGCTGGCGCTGGTTCTCAGCCACGATCCGCCCAAGCTCGTCGATGTCGTAGACGTAGACGCTGCCGTACTCCCCCACCGCCGGGTCGATATTGCGCGGGACCGCCAGGTCGATCATGAACATCGGCCGACGGCGGCGCTTTTTCTGGATCGCATCGATGCGTTCGGGGGTGATGATCGGCTTGGGGCAGCGGGTCGCGGTGACGACGATGTCGGCGTTGGCGAGCTGCTCGTCGAGCTGGTCGTAGGGGACTGCCGAGCCGTCGCAGGCCTCGGCGAGTACACGGGCGTTGTTCAGGGTCCGGCTGGTGACGGTGAAGTTGCGGGCGTCGGCCTGGCGGAGGTGCTGGCAAACCAGTTGTGCCATCTCACCGGCCCCGATGATCAGGACGTGCTTGTCGGCGAAGTTGCTGAAG
>JAJDCV010000239.1 GCA_029260675.1 Phycisphaeraceae bacterium | reverse complement strand
GTGCTGGGCAACTGGAACCTGAACGTCACCCCCGGTGACCTTTTGGCGGGTGACCCGTCCGGTGATGGGTTCGTCGGGATCGCGGACCTGAACACCGTGCTGGGCAACTGGAACGCCGGCACCCCGCCGGTGGCCGAGGTGCGGGTCGAGCAGTCTGCCACGGGCGATGCGGCCGTTGTCGCAGATAAGCACGACCCGACGGGGCCAGATAAAGCCGAGCCAATGACGGCCACACAGGCAGCAATAACCCGACGGAGGGCGCGAATCACACACGGCGCCGAGACGGCGTCCGGCTCGATCTCCACACGGCCCCGCAGCGATCAACGGCCTAATCGGGATCTTGGACATAACGCCCGGGGCGGCCTGGCTGCATGGACGCAAACGCAAGGAAGGGCGGCTCGTACCGGTCCGGGCAATCAAGGCTACATCCCCTGGTCACTGCGACAGGATGAGCCGAAGGCCCCGCTTGGACTCTGGGACGAAGCACACGACGCATAGCCGGTCGATCTAATCGTCTGCAAACATGACAGCGTTAATCCGTGGATCGGCCGCGCCGTAGCCAGCGCAGCTCTTCCGCGCCAGTCAGCCAACCGCCGGTCACAATGATCGCTGCGCCCACGATTACCATGACGCTTAGCAGCAACACACAACCCGACCAGGTCTGGTCTTGTGCGGGGTAACGCATCAGCATCGGCCCAAGCGCGCCGGCCATCACGATGGTGAGTGCCGCGGTGCGGGCCCAGCCCTTCAACACAGAAGCGTCCACCGGCGGTCCGGCGTGCTTGCGGACCAGCAGCAGCAGGATCAATACCTGCGCGACGGCGCTGATCGCGGTGGACCAGGCGAGCCCGGCTGCGCCCAAAGGCCAGATGAGCGTCAGGTTCAGGGCGAGGTTGAAGAGCACCATCGTCACGCTGACGCGCAGCGGGGTTTTGGAATCGCCCGCGGCGTAGAACGTGCGGGTGAGGATGTGGGTCATCGAATAAGCCCAGACGGCGGAGGCGTACCCGGCGAGGATGACAGCGACGCGCAGCGAGTCTTGCAGGTCGAATCGGCCGTGCTCAAAGATCACCCGGGTCAGCGGGACACGCACGAGGATCAGCCCGACGCTCGCCGGTAGTCCGATGAAGAATGACAACCGCAGCCCGTGGTGCAGCGTGGTCCGGAAGTGTGTTTTGCCCAGGTCGGAGCGGTCGGCGGCGGCGAGTGCCAGGGCGGGGTAGATCGCGGTGGCGATCGCGATCCCGAACACGCCCAGCGGGAACTGGTACAGCCGTTGCGCCCCGGCCAATGAGACAACCTGCCCGGCATCCAGGATCGGGTACGCCATCTCCCGGCCGAACAGCGACAGCATCGCTGCGCCGCCTTCCTTAGGCGCAAACCCCCAGGCGATCAGCGTGTCAAAGGCCGCGTTGATCTGAAACACCGCCAGCCCCAGCACCATCGGGCCCATGACCCAGAGCAACTTCTTCAGTGGGTTAGCGGTGGATGAAAAATCAACCGTCAGCCGTTCGACTCGCAGCAGCGCGACGACCTGCCAGATAAGTTGCAACACGCCTGCGAGCAAGATGCTGACCGCGACGATATGGATCGCGCTGCGCAGCCCCTGTTCATTCAGGCCCCCGGCCGCCGGGGTATGGGTCGCCAAAACAATCGCGGCGATCATGATCAGGTTCAGCAGGATCGGCGCCGCGGCGGGCGGGCCGAACCTGCCACGGACCTGCAACGCCCCGCCGATCAACGCGACCAGGCAGATCAACGGCATGTACGGCAGCATCCACATGGTCAGCCGGATCGCCAGCAGGGTGTCCTGGGTCCAAACGTCCAAAGTGCTCATGTACCACAAGCCCAGCTCGCCCAGCAGTGTCAGCCCGGCGGTGACGATCAGTAATAGCGCGATGCAGAGGGACGCGAACCGCCGGGCGATCTTTGGATCGTTGCGTGATAGCTCGGCGTAGGCGGGGATGAAGGCGGAGGACAGCGCACCCTCGCCGAACAACCTGCGGAAGAGGTTAGGAACCATGAACCCGATCACAAACGCCGAGGCGATGGGGCCGCGCCCAAACGAGGCGAACAGCATCGCGTCGCGCAGCAGCCCGGTGATCCGTGAGATCAATGTTAGCGCAGCGACCAGCACGGCGTGCCCCACGAAGCGCGGCGTGTCGGGTGTCGTGGCCGGGGCGTCCGGGGGAACAACCGAGGGGGTGTTCGGGGGTAAATCCGGGGGCGGGGTGTCGTGGTTGAGATCGCTCATTCAGTTCGTTCGGCGAGGCCGGGGGCGTCAGCGGCGTCCAGTGCTCGGCGGGCTAAGCAAAGGGCCCAAATCCCAAGCGCCGCGAAGAGTCCCAACTCGTGGGCGTAGATGTCGATCGTGCCGACACCGCGTTCCATGAGCCGCTGGGCTGTCACCATCATCGGCGCGGACAGTGCCACGGCGAGAATCGTCACCCACACGCCCAGGCGAGGCCGATGAGCCCCCCCGGGGAACGACCGCGCCAGCAGCCAGGTCATCGCCCCCGCGGTCAGGAAGTGCCAGGACTGATCGATCCGCGCCTCGGGCCAATGCGTCTGGTCGGCCGTCCATTGAATCACCTGGGTCACCCCCGGCACCACGGACAGGGTGAGCACGCCGACTGCAAACAGGAGAGCCGTCACGCGCTTCGCCCGTAAACCCCGGGGCTCGGGCCTACTCGCCAGGCCGGTCATGGAGACCACCACGATCGAGAAGACCCCGATCGCGCTGGCGGCAAAATCGCTGAACGTCGCGTCGCGGTCGGCCCACACCTGGGTCAACTCATCGAGCCCTGCATAAACCAGCGCCACACACCCGGCCACCACCACGGCCCGGGCCGAACCCGTGCCGCGCCCTGCAAACCTCGCACGTATCAATAGCCAGGTCAGCCCCGCAAACGCCACAAAATGAATCCCCTTGTCCGCCTGGAGCAACGGCTCGTCCTCGGGCTGTCGAAACAGCTTAAGCCTGGGCCAATGCGACCCGACCATCAATGCCGACCAATACAATGTCAGGATAAGCCTGTAAAAGCGCGTAATTGTCGGGTGATCATCCGTCACTAAGAAAGGGTCCCTTGAATCCGACCGATCCGGGCGAGGTGCCCCGCCGCCTGAAAACCCAATCTTATCGTTTCGTTGTGGCCGTGTCTGTTACGCAGCATCCACCGGTAAGACGTTTGGGGGGTTTGGGTAAGCAGGCGGTCCATACCCACAGATTCCGATTGCCCCGGCGCAGGAGAGGACTGGTCTGACGGGGACGACGAAGCGATGATTCACTGACCGTAAAGACGGTTTACGCTGGATTTTAGTTGCCTATTTCAAGTGTATCTCTATACTTGTGATATCCGGTGGATGATTCACATTGCCGTTTAACGGTGCCGGCTCGACCCCAGCCCTGGGCATGCTGTGCGTGCCCCTCCATGCCGCGCAGCGGCATACAAAAATTAGGTAACCCTTGGCCTGTTCAACGGGATTCAATACGAAGCGGAGTGCCGCCGCGAGCTTGCTCATGATGGTGGTGTGCGTCACCGTCACGCCCTGCTACGCCACGCCCTTTCTGAACCTGGAGCAGACCTTTGCCGCGGAGCGCCAGCGGCTTGAATCGGGCCAGGGCGCCGACTTCTTGTTCCTGGGTGACAGCATCTCGTTCAGGGACGGCAGCTACCTGCCGCACCTGCGGTCGAAGATGCAGTTTTACTTCGGCGATGGGGGCTACGGGTACCAGGGGTTCAGCCTGTGGACCGGGGCCGGGTTCAACGGGGTCAACTCCGATCCCCCCGCGTGGACCCTCGGGCAGATCAACGACGACTCCACGCCGCATCACAGCCTCGACGGGTTGTGGTCCAGCGCCAATTCCCCCCTGCCCGTCTTCCCATTCAATGCCCGGTTCGATCCGATATCCCAGAGCATGACCCTGCACTACCTGGCCCAGCCCGGGGGCGGCAGCATCCAGCTCGATCTGCCGGAGGGCGGTTCCATCACGCTGAACACCAACGAACCCACGCCTGCGGTCCGGACGATCTCCTACACGTTCGCGGGTGCGGATCATCGGATCAATCTCACGCCCGACGGGACCGGGCCGGTCACGATCCTGGGCGCGGACAACCGGTCCGGGAACAACGGCATCCGGTTGCACCGCGCAGCAAACGGGGGCTGGGGTGTCGACAACTTCCTGGATCGAGACTTTACGTTCGATCAACAACTCGGGCTGATCCAGCCCGGGGTGGTCGCGATCTGGCTGGGGCAGAACGACCAGATGTACACACGCAGCACCTACGCCCCGAAACTCAACGCGCTGCTCGATCGGCTCGAGACGCAGCTGCCGGACGCCAAGTTCCTGTTGATCGGCAGCTACGACACGGGGGGCAGCGTGGTCCCGGAACTGGTCCAGGCGATGGAAGATGTGGCTATCCAACGATCCACGGGATTTATCAACCTCCACGAGCTAGGGGGGTCCAAGGATTTTCTGTTGCGTAACGGGTTCCTCGACGACGGGGTGCACCTCAGCGAAAACGGCGGGATCTATTTCTCAGACCTCCTGTTTGATCTGATCCACCCCGCGATGTCCGAGCCCGGGGATCTGAATTTCGACGGCTTCGTAGGGGTCGAAGACCTGATCATGGTGCTGGACAACTGGAACAACGAAATCGTTATTGAGTTTCTCGCGGGCGATCTCGACGGCGATCGTTTCGTGGGCATCAAAGATTTGAGCATCGTGTTGAGCAACTGGAACACGTCGGTCCCCCCCGGGTCGTTTCATCTGGGTGACGTTAACAGCGACGGGTTCGTCGGGCTCCAGGACATCAACGCGGTGTTGAGCGAATGGAACATGTCGGCGCCCCTGGTCGGGCCTTTGGTTGGGGACATCAACCGGGACCTGTTCGTGGGTCTGGAAGACCTGAACGTCATACTGGACAACTGGAACGCGGGCACACCGCCGCCGGCCGAGCTGTTGGCGCTCGTGCCCGAACCCGGGGGGCTCATGCTTGCCTGCGCGGGGGGGCTGGCCCTGATCGCCGGCCGACGACGAACAACTACTGAACGACACGATTCGTGACCGGCAGGCCTAAGCTGCCATGACTCTGCGGCAGGTGAATGTCCGTGTTTCGCCATGCGGCCAAGGCCAAGTTGCGTATGCGGTCCGGAAACGACTTGGCTAACCTTCTATCCGCCTAAGCCGTACAATGGATATCGCCTCCGTCGGGTCGGTCCCGACTGGCCTTGTGCCGATCGGCCCACGCTCAAATTGCATGTCACCCGCGTCTGATGCCCCCGACACCCTCCACCCCCGAGACAAAACCGTCAGCCACACAAGGGCCTGCCAAGAGCGCACAGCCGTTGGGTCGTCGCACCGCGGGGGGGTTTATCTGGCTGCTTGCGCAGACGTTCTCGACAAAATTCGTAGGGATTGCCAGCCAGCTTGTGCTCGCCTGGCTGCTGGTGCCCGAGGACTTTGGCCTGGTCGGGCTGACCTACACGGTGACGGTCCTGGGCAACCTGCTGATGCGGGCGGGGGTCCAGGAACTGCTGATTCAACGCCCGCACTTCCGACGTTGGGCGACGCCCGCGTGCTGGATGGCGTTGACAAGCGGATTCGCCGCGGGGGTGGCGATGCTCCTGCTGGGTATGGTGGCGGTGTGGTTCTACGACGAGCCGAGGCTGTTCGGCCTGATCGCCATCCTCGCCCTGGGCGCGCCGGTCCAGGCCAGCCTGGTCGTCCCGAATGCCCACCTCTTCCGGCAGATGCGCTTCCAAACACTGGCGACGATCAACGTCGGCAACGCCACCGTCCGGGCCGCGCTCACCATCGTATTCGCCTTATACGGTTTTGGGCCTTACAGCTTCGTCCTGCCTCAGCCGATCGCGTTTGCGGGCATGTCGATCGCGATGTGGCTCTGTGCCCGGCCCCCGGTCCGTCTGACCTTACACATCCGGCGCTGGCGGTACATCATCGGGGACGCCGTGAAGACCCTCGGCGGAGACGCCAGTTACTTTGTCATCAACATGGGTGACTACATCGCCCTGGGCTTGTTCCATGCCCCCGCGGTCGTGGGCCAGTACTTCTTCGCCTACAACCTCTCGGCCAGCACGCTGGTGCTGCTGGCGATCAATATGCGGCAGGCGATCTTCCCGACGCTGAGTCAACTTAAAAACGAACCGGGGCGCCAGACCGAAGCCTTCCTCAAGGCCGCGCGTGTCCTGGCGATCGTGGGGGTGCCGGCCTGCTTCCTCCAGGCCGCGGTTGCCGGCCCGGCGCTACGCCTGTTCTTCGACGACCGTTGGCTACCGGCGATCCCCCTGTTCACGATACTCAGCGTGGGGATGGCATTCAGTATCCTCCACGGGCCGTGCGTCGCGCTGGTCCAGGCGCAGGGCCGGTTCGGGATGTACCTGGCGATGACCGGCGGCTACGCCTTTACGGTCATCACCGGCTCGCTGATCGCCTCGCGGTACGGCGGGACGGGGGCGGTGGCCTGTGTCGTCGCTTCGGCGGGCACCCTCGCTGGGGTGTCCTGGATGTACATCGCCCTGAAACCGCTGGGCTACGGCCTGACGACCGCGATAAACATCCTGGGCCGGCCCGCGCTCGCCGCCGTGCTCGCTTTCGCCCCCGCGTGCGCTGCGGCCTACGCCGTCCCCGACCTGCCCTTAGCCGACCTGTATCGCCTGCTGATCGTGCTCATCTTCGGAGGCCTGCTGTATCTGCCGATGATCCGGTGGATCGCCCCGGCTTCGTGCCACGACCTGCTCGTCCTGGTGGCGGGTATGCTAGGATCACGCCTCAATTCCGGGCCGGGGCGGGCCGCGACACGTTGCCTGATGAATCAAGCAGAACGCATTAAGGAGAAGCTGTGATGAGGTCTTTCAAGCACTTGACTCCCCGGTACATGGTCAATCGGATCAGGGAGATGTGGTACCAGAAGACCTGTCCGGACCACCCGTGGCTGACCCGTCAGGCCAACTCGATCCTCGACACGTACCTGAAAAACACCGATCACGGCATGGAGTTCGGCAGCGGCCGCAGCTCGATGTGGTTCGCCAAGCGGATCGCAAACCTCACGAGCATTGAGCACCACGAGGGCTGGTACAAGCACGTCACCCAGATGTTCGCCGACAACGGCGTGAAAAATGTTGACTACCGCCACTTCCCCAAGGTCGCTGAAGATGCCGACGCCGCCGGATCGGGTTATGTCAAAGTCGTCGATGAGTTCGAGTCAGGGAGCCTGGATTTCGCGCTGGTCGATGGGATCTATCGCGATCACGTCGCGGCCGCGGTCTTGAGCAAGCTGCGCCCAGGCGGCGTGTTGATCATCGACAACGTCAATCACTATTTCCCCTCGGGCTCACACGCGCCGAACTCGCGCAGCGCCCAGGACGGACCCAATGGCGAGGTGTGGAAGAAGGTGCATGACGAGATCGCGTCGTGGCGATTCATCTGGACGTCGTCCGGCGTGTCGGACACCGCGTTCTTCTTCAAGCCGTTGTGACGCCCTGCTGATGCCTGTCGATCTACGGCGTATCGGGCGTGTCCGGGCGTAGCAGGTCTTCCAGGCGTTTACCGTTGCCCAGCATGTTGTACACCGGGACGGCGGCGGTGTGACCATCATCCAGCACCCGACGCAGATCGCGTTTCCAGTTGTCGGGGTCTTCGGCGTGTTCGGGGAAGACGATGCGGACGATCTCACCGGTGAGTTGATCGTTGCGGGCGGCCCATTTCCCCGAATCGCCGGGGTACCGCTGCGGGTCTGAACGTTTCCAGAACTTGTCGGTGATGATGACGTTGTTGTCGAACCAGTGCGGGGTGTTCTTGTAGGGCCTGGCTTCGATGTAGACACGGGTGCCCAGCGACTGGAGTAATTCCGTCAGGCGGTGTGTCGGGCTTTGTTCGGTGGCGGATGCGCTGGCGTCGAAGCCGATGGACATGCCGGCCTCAAGCGGCAAAGATAAAGACACGACCGCCCGGGCCAACCAACCCTTGTTATCGCCCGCGTCTTGTAGCTTCTGAAAGTCCGGGTCGTCCTGGAGTTTGCCCAGGTAGGCGATGACCTCGACCGGCTCGCCCTGGGTGTACCGGCCTTGGATGACGGGCTTCCATGCGTCTACGAACCCCTCGGTCAGAAACGCCAGCCCGGCCGAGCGTGAATGGATGTACTGATCGAACTGCATCGATTCGTCCGGCAACGTCCCGAAGGGGTTATGGATCTGGATACGGCGGACACCGGCGTTTAGCTGCGGCCTGACAACCAGGCGGACGAAGCCATCCCACCCCCGCTGCCGCAGGCTCCACCCGACACACCGATCCTCAATCTCTGTGGTGGAACCGCCGATAAGGAGGAAGCTAATGATGCGTTGGGAATAGTCCGTTTCCGCGGCGCAGGCCGGTACCTGAAAGGCGGTGAGCAGCGACCCCGCCAGGGCGAATGCGAACCAGGACCGGTACGTCAAGCGTAAGTGTTTCATGATCGGCACTGTGCTAGTATACGCTGAGCGGGCAGACGCCCGGTTTTTTTATACGTCTATCGGCCTTTATTCGCGTGTTAACGCCCCCAAAGTAAGCCTTCGATGATCTGGTTACTGTATATATTCTGCTGGGCGTTCATCGCGGTGATGCTGCTGATGATCACCGTGCCTTATCTTCGCCGGCAACGCGACCTGCTGACAACCTGGAGCCTGTTCCTGCTGGGTTCGGCGTGCTTCATCGGTCTGTCGGGCATCGGCACCACCAAATGGCCCAACCGCCTGGTCGAGCATTCCAGGGCCGACTACCTGTGGTTTTTCTCGGGTGTCATCACGTTTTATTTCACGCTGTGGCTGACGTACAACTACTTCAAATGGCCGCGCCGGCTCGCGGCTCGGCGCCTGCGCAAATGGCCCAAGATGAGCAGCCCGGTGCTGTTTGTCCTGATGCCGCTGTGCCTGCTGATGAGCCTGGGCCTGCTGGCCCCGGTGCAGATCCAGGGCCTGGGGCAGATCGTGGCAAACGTCGGCAAGTACGGGACGGTCTACGGGACCGTGTTCATGCTGGTGTTGTGGATCCGCCAGCCGCTTAATCCTCTGTACATCTGCCTCCTGGCGGGGGTGGCGTTTTACAGCTTCGGGGTATCGATGGTCAGCGGCTCGGGCCGCCGGGAGATGGTGGGGGTGCTCGCCACGTTCCCCACGGCGCTCTACTGGCTTAAATACCGATACAGCAACCGCGGCAAGACCCTGGGGGTTGTTTTCGTCCTGGGTTTAGCCTCCGTCGTGCTCCTGAACGCCTACAGCTCGGTCCGACACAACCGAGACCTCCGCTCGCTGGCGACCGCGGTGGCCATGCTGCAGCGACTGCCCGAACACATGATGGATGCGTCGGGGATGACGCAGATGCTCGGGCAGGACGCGGTCGATGCCTCGATGCTGGCGATCAATGTCTACAGGACCGAGAAGTGGGACGGCTTCGACGTCAAGCCGTTCCACACCATCACCTATATCCTGGTCAACCCGATCCCACGGGTGTTCTGGGAAGACAAGCCCGAGGCCCTGGGCACCACGCTCCCGCGCGACACGCGCAAGTGGTCCGGGGGTGAGAACTGGGGGCCCGGCATCATCGGGCACGGGTTCCACGAGGGCGGGTTGCATATACTCGTCATCTACGCGGTCATCGTCGGCACGGTGCTGCGGTTCTGCGATGAACTGCTCGCGCGTCAGCCAAACAACCCCTACCTGCTGGGGATGCTCGCCGCGTCAAGCGGGCAGATCGTGGCCTGGCCCCGGGGCGACATCGCCGTCTTCACGATGCAGATCGTTAGCGCTGTCCTCGCCGGCTTTTTCCTGGCGGCGATCGCGCGGATATTCTTCGGCAGGGGGGTCGCCTACTCCCACGAAAATCCCCAAGCCGGCGGATAATCTGGATTACGATTGAAACTCGTACCTATCAATACTGCCAATCCCCCGGCAAAGCCGGGGGCTGAGGGTAAACAGCCGCCCGTGAAATGAACAAAGCCGTATGACGGCTACCTTGCTTTTAGCATGTCCTCGAAGTTCACATCGTCAGCGGGCTCGCCGCTGATCGCACGGTCGATGACATAGCACTGATGCTCGGGGTTATAGATCCGATCAATAATCTCGTGACACCGCCGCCGTGTCTGGTCATCCACCCCGGGTGATTGGGTCCACCGCTTGATGCACGCGGCCAGGTCGTCTGTGTCGCCGTGCTTGAAGAGGTCGCCGTTGTACCCGGGGATGACCACCTCGGATTCGGGGGATTGAAGCATCGGTGCGTCGTGTGTGATCACCGGCGTGCCGAAGGCCATGCTCTGCATCGCCGTGAGCCCGACCATACCCGGCGCCACGGTCACGTTGGCCGCCATCGTCAGGGTCGCCAGGACCTGCTCGTCGTAACAGGCCCCGTAGAAACAAACGGTGACACCGGCATCCCTGGCCATCTTCTCAAGCTCTTGAGTTACGCTTTCATCGCCTTTGCCGACCAGCAGGATGTTCAGCGGGTGCCCCTGCTCCTTGAGTTTCCCCGCGGCCTCGATGAGCCAGTCCAGACGGCGTTTGCGCGTCAGCCGGCTGATACAGATAACGATGGGGCGCTCCGGGTGATCGAAATGCTCATTACGGACCGCGTCGATCTGGGCCTGCGTCACACTGGCCCGTTCGATCTTCTGAGTTTCATAGTCCAGGCTGTTAAAGACGACGTGGACCTTTTCCGGATCGAACCCCTGTTCCACGGCTATCTTTTTGGCGGTGCTGCCGTAGAGCAGCAGGCTGTGCGCCAGCCCGAAGAACCGCCTTTTCAACCAGCTGTTAAGCCGGGTGTCCACGTGGTACCAGCCGATCGACCAGAAAAACACGCGTTTCCCAGCCAGGCGTGCAAGGGCCGCCGCGGCCCACGTCGAAGGCCAACGCGGGTTGCCCAATAAGATGATGGTGTCAAAATCGCGCCGCAACGCCAGCCGGATCAGGCCCCGCTGCCAGTCGATGCCGCCTGGGAAATGGATCCATTTGGTTTCGATGAACGGGCAGTCCGCCGGCATGTCCCACGTCTTGATGCTCAGATCGTGTTTATCAATCCTCGCTCCGACCAGGGTGTAGTCGTGGTTCGGGCTATCCACCAGCCTCTGCAGCACCGGCCCGCGGTAGTGTGAAAAGACGCGGTACACGAGTGCGACCCGGCGTCGGCGATCCTGTTTAGCCATGCCATCTCGTCCGAAACAATTAGGGAATGTCAACGCCGGGCCTACGCCCGATCAAGGTACTCGCGGACCGCCTTGCAGATCCTCGGCGAGGCGTGCCCGTCGCCATACGGATTCTTCGCCTCGGACATCAGCCGGTGGGCGTCTGGGTCATCGATGAGCTCGCTGACGTGCTTGACGATCATGTCGCGGTTGGCGCCGATCAAACGGACTGTGCCCGCGTCAACCCCCTCGGGCCGTTCGGTGGTGTCGCGCATGACCAGCACGGGCTTGCCCAGCCCCGGGGCCTCTTCCTGCACCCCGCCGGAGTCGGTCAGCACGATCGTGCTGGCGTTCATCAACGCCACAAACCGGCGGTAGTCCTTGGGGCCGATCAGGCGGATGTTGGTTCTGCCCCCCAGCTTTTCGTGGACGATCGTCTGCACGTTGGGGTTCAGGTGGACCGGGTAGATAAAGTTGTGCCCGGGGTACTTGTCCGCGAGGGTCGCCAGGGCCGAGCATATCTGCTCGAACCCGTCGCCGAAGTTCTCGCGTCGGTGCCCGGTGACCAGGACGTAAGGCTTCTTATCCCAGTCGTCTCCGATCTCGGTGGCGAGGTCGGCGTGGATCTGTTTTTTCAGCGCGGGGTCTTTCTGGCGCTCGACTTCAAGGTGCAGCGCATCGATCACGGTGTTGCCGGTGACGAAGATCCGTTCCGCGGGGACGTCTTCCTTGAGCAGGTTCTTCTCGCCGAACGCGGTCGGGGGGAAGTACAAGGTCACCAAAGGCGTCGCCAGCTTGCGGTTCACCTCTTCGGGGAACGGCGAGTAGATGTCGCCGGTACGCAGCCCCGCCTCGACGTGGCCGATCGGGATCCGCCGGTAGAAGCACGCCAGAGACGCGACCAGGACGGTGGTGGTATCCCCCTGGACCAGCGCGAAGTCGGGCTGGATCTTGTCGAAGATCGCGTCGATGCGGGTCATCAGCCGGGCGGTCAATGATGCGAGCGTCTGGTTGGGCTGCATCACCTCCAGATCGTGGTCGACCTTCAGGTCGAACAGGTCGACCACCTGCTGGAGCATCTCCTTGTGCTGCCCGGTGGAGATGACGATGGGCTCAAGCCCCGGTTCCGCCTCGAGGGCCTTGATGACCGGCGCCATCTTGATGGCCTCGGGCCGGGTGCCCATGAATACCGCAACCTTGTGCATGACGACTCCTCATACCGGGACGGGCTGTTGCCACCCGCCCGTTTCATCCCGACATCGCCGGGTTTCTTGTTCCATGTGATCCCGGCACAGGCCGGGCTGTGATCGTAGACCTAGCGCCCGTGTAGCACGCCGCAGGTGTCGATCGTGATTTTCTCAGCCAGTTGTTTGGGGTGGATCTTCTTGAACGGCGTGTGAGGCACGAGGAACACGATGATGTCCGCCTCGTGCAACGCCTGATCCAACGGCACGAGCGTCATGCCATCGAGCTGGTGGATGTTCGGCTCGACCACCAGCAACTCGCCGACTTTTTTCTCTTGCAACTCGCGCACGATGCCCAACGCCGGGGACTCGCGCAGGTCGTCGATGTCGGGCTTGTAGGCCAGCCCCAGGCACGCGATCTTAGGATTCTTAAACCGGTCGGCCTTGGCGATCACCTTCTGCACCACGTAGCGGGGCTTGAAGTTGTTGACTTCCCGGGCCGTGCGGATGAGCCTGGTGGTCTTGGGCGACTGGTGAATGAGGAACCACGGGTCGACCGCGATGCAGTGCCCGCCGACCCCGCAGCCGGGCTGGAGGATGTTCACGCGCGGGTGGCGGTTGGCTAAGTCGATCAGTTCCCGCACGTCCAGGTCTAATTCGTCACACAGCAGCGACAGCTCGTTGGCCAGCGCGATCTGCACGTCGCGCGACGCGTTCTCGACCAGCTTGGTCGTCTCGGCGAGGCGCGATCGGCACAGCAGCAACTCGCCGGTCACGAAAGTCTTGTAGAACTCCCCGGCAGCCTGGGTCGCCACATCGTTGATCCCGCCGATGACACGGTCGTTCTCAACGACCTCGCGCAGGATCCTGCCGGGCAGCACGCGCTCGGGGGCGTGGGCGAAATACACCTCGTCGGGGGTCAGCCCCGTCTTCTCCTGAACGATGCTGGCGATCAGCTCCGTGGTCCCCGGCGGGCTGGTGGATTCCAGGATCACCAGGTTGCCGGGCTTGAGGTGTTCGCAGATCGTCTCGGTCGCCGAACGGACGTAGCTGAGGTCCGGGCCGTTATGCTCGTCCACGGGCGTGGGCACACAGAGCATGAAGACGTCGGCCTCGGCGGGCTTGTCGAATGCCTTGAGCTTGCCGGTCTGCACCGCGGCCTTGACCAGGATGTCCAGGTCCGGCTCGATGACGTGGGCCTTGCCGGAGTTGATGATTTTGACCGCCTGGGGGTTGACCTCGACACCGTGCACGGTGTAACCTCGCGACGCAAGCACCGCCGCCGTCGGCAGTCCGATATAACCGAGACCGACGACACAGACGCGTGTATTGGGGCTTGGGATCATGAATCTGGGTCCATTTGCTTCTTCTGGCCGATCCTTCGGCAAACCATGTTGGATAAAGGGTATATCGGGCGGTGCCAGCGGAAGATTAACGTCACTCTCACGGCATGGAGGGCGGCCGCAAAGCCGCAATCGGGCCATATAATAGCAGCCACAGGCGGATCGGTGGCGGGGCCCTATCCAGCCCTGATCAGGACACCTTCCAAGAGACGCACCGTCAGCCGACCGGCAAACCGCTTGCGGGCCGAAGTCAGACGCGGCCCTTAAAAAAAAGCGGATAAATGAGCATGAATCGCCCCCGTTTAGCCGGCTCGGCCCGGGCCGCGAGACCTGCTCAGCGGTGACCAGGCAATAGCCCAAAACCCACCCGTGGGTCTGGCACCCACGGGCGAATCTCCCTAACATAGCCGCCCTGATGCGAATCAACCGCCCGTTTTCAAGACGACCCCGGTCACGGCCGACACGCCTTAGTCAGTACTCGAACCCCAAGGGGTGTCCGCGATGCGCATCCTCCATGTGATTAACAGCCTGGACCCCAAGCAAGGCGGCCCGCCAAAGATCACGGCGTGCATCGCGTCGGCGCAGGCGGCGTTGGGGCATGACGTGACGATCCTGACCGAAGCCACACCCGGCCGGGAGTCGCACGTCCGCACTTTATTAGACATGGTCCCGGGTATCGACCGTGTGAATATCATCTCCGAGCCGCGTGCTGCGGGGTGGCGATGGTTTGCAGATTCCACCAAGAAGCGTGTCGCGCAGGACGCCGTCTCGGCCGCCGACGTGGTTCATCTGCACAACGTCTGGGACCTGATCCTCGTCGCCGTCGGCAAGGCCTGCCGCCAGCAAGGCAAGCCGTACCTGATCCTGCTCAATGGCATGCTCGATCCCTGGTGCCTGGGTCAGAAGGCCTTGAAAAAGAGGCTGGCGTTGGCGCTGGTCTACCGCAAGCTGTACAACGGCGCCGCGGCACTGCACCTGGGCAACGAACACGAGCGCGAATTGATCCGGCCTCTGGGTCTGACCACGCCGGGGAGCATCATCCCCAACGGGGTATTCGAGGAAGACCTGCGTGACCTGCCGCCAAAAGGCACGTTCTACAAGCTGCACCCAGAGCTCAAGGATCGGCCGTTCATCCTGTTTATGAGCCGGCTTCACTACAAGAAGGGTCTGGACTACCTGGCCGACGCATTCGCGGTGTTCGCGGAAGCAGACCGTGACACCCAACTGGTTGTCGCGGGCCCGGAAGAAGGCGCGGGCCCGGCGTTCAGGCAGCAGCTCGAAGCGTTGGGGGTCGCCGATCGCGTACACGTCATCGGCCCGATCCAGGGCGAAGAGAAACGCGGAGCCCTGGTCGACGCCGCCTGCTTCTGCCTGCCCAGCCGGCAGGAGGGCTTCAGCGTCGCGATCACCGAGGCGATCGGGCACGGCGTGCCTGCTGTAGTCACCGAAGGGTGCCACTTCCCCGAGGTCCAGACCGAAGGGGCCGGCCTTGTCTTGCCGCTTGACGCGAAGAAGATCGGCCAGGCCCTGATCCGGGTCATGTCGGACCCCGGCCTGAGGCAGCAGATGTCACAAAAAGGCCGTGAACTAGCGATACAACGCTACACCTGGCCAAAGATCGCGGCGCAGACTCTACAAGTCTACGAGTCATTCCTGAATCATTAAGCCAACGGTCGGCCTGCCGAGCACCACCATGAAGATCCTGCACGTGATCGGGACGCTCGATGCCACAACCGGGGGGCCTCCGGTCGTGGCGGCTTGCTTGGCCGCGGCCCAGCAGCGGCTAGGAAACCGGGCCGAGATCGCGTGCTGCCCACCACCGAATGGCCCCGAGGCGGAGGCCAGCCTGATCTCGCGCATACCGGGCGCGGATCAGTTGTCGATCCATCATGTGCCTGACTCAAGCGGCCTGGACCGGTTCATGGGCAGGGCCGCGGAAGCGGCGTTGACACCGCTGATCGAAGCGAGCGATATCGTCCACCTGCACGGCATGTGGGAGGCGGTGCTGGCGGCGGCCGTCCGGATCGCAAGACGTTTAGGCAAGCCTTACGTGATCGCGCCGCATGGGATGCTCGACCCGTGGAGCCTTGGGCAGGGCCGACTCAAGAAAAAACTGGCCATCAAACTCTGGTACGCGAGGTTGTGGCGCGGCGCTTCGTTCTTTCACCTGCTCAATGCCGATGAGGCCCGGCTTATCCAGCCACTGAAGCTGGCGAGGCGCACCGAGATCATCCCTAACGGGGTTTTTCTTGAGGAGATCGAACCACTGCCGGAGCCCTGCGGGTTCCGTGCGGATCACCGCGAGCTCGGCAACGACCCTTATATTCTTTTCCTGAGCCGGCTGCACTTCAAGAAGGGCCTGGATTATTTGGCCGGTGCGTTTGCCAAGGTCGCGGCTAAGCACGACCGGGTCCGCCTTGTTGTCGCCGGCCCAGACGACGGTGCGTTGGAAGGCTTTGAAAATCAGGTGCGTGACGCCGGCCTGTCCGGCCGGGTCCACGTCGTAGGTCCGATCTACGGGCGACAGAAATACGAAGCGCTGGTCGATGCGGCCTGCTTCTGCCTGCCCAGCCGGCAGGAGGGGTTCAGTATCGCGATCACCGAGGCGCTGGCGTGCGGCACACCGGTGGTGATTTCGACCGCCTGCCATTTCCCCGAGGTCGCCCAGGCAAAGGCCGGCCACGTGGTCCCCCTGGAGATTGACCGGATCGCCCAGTCACTGCTGGACCTGCTCGGTGATGAATCAAAGCGTCGTCAGATGAGCCAGAACGCGACGGAGCTGATCCACCGTCGTTACACCTGGCCGAAGATCGCAGAACAGACCCTCGAGGCGTACCGAACGGTGGTTGATACGGATGCCACGGGTCCGGCGGTGTAGCCCACTTCCGTGATCGGTTAAGTGGCGGGGCGTTGCGCGGTGTCGTTGGCTACGAAGATGGTTTTACTTCGTCGCGGGGCACGCCCCGGGTGTGTTTTACTTCCGCCGGGCTGCCCGCCACAACCGAGTCCGCCTCGATGTCACGGAACACACCTGATCGGGCCCCCACTACCACACCGTCCCCGATCTGAACGCCGCACCCCACATACACATCCGCCGCCAACCAGCAGTGGTCACCGATCTTGATCGGCCGGCCGATGATCGGCATCTCTCGCCGTTCATAAGAATGGGTCGCGGTACACAGGTGCGAGAACTGGCTGACCCGCGAATGCGCCCCGATCGCGATCGGGGCCTGGCAATCCAGCACGACGTTGTGGCAGACCACGGACCCCGGGCCGATGGTCAGGTTCCACGGGTGGATAATCCTGACAGAGGGGAAGATCTTCGCGCTGGCATCGACCCGGGCACCAAAGCACCGCAGCAGGAACCTGCGCCAGGCATTGGCAGGCTCGGGGCTCAGGTAGAAAAAGGACCTCTGGACCCAGCGCCAGGCAAAGGCCGCAAGCCTCCCGCCAAACGTCAGGCGGCGAAAAACCCGGCGGCGGGGCTCCGGCACGACCGTCGTGATAGGCTCGCCAGCGGGCATGTCTGGGCCGGCGGAGGTCATTTCAGGTTCCGCTCCTTGATGGCCTTCGCGGGGTTGCCCACACACACCATCCTCTCCGGGAGGTCTTTGTAGACACTTGAGCGGGCACCCACCACGGTGAGGTCGCCGACCTTGACGCCCGGCCCGATGAACGCATCGGTCCCGATCCACACGTCGCTGCCGACCGCGACCGGCGCCCGGATGAGCTTGAAGGCGTGGTCGGCGTAGTCGTGCGTGCCGGCGCAGAGGTGAGAGTACTGGCTGATGATCGAACGTTTGCCGATGGTGACCATGCCGAGGCTGTAGATGATGGCGTAGTCGCCGACGGTGGCGTCGTCGTCGATCTCGACCATCCAGGGGACCTCGATATTGACGGTCGGGCGGATGGCGACACCGGTACCGATCCGGGCCCCGAACAGCCGCAGCAGCCGGGACCGAAAGCCGTACCAGTTGTGGAAGCTGAGGCGGAACAGCGGCTTGCCCGCGAGCATCCAGACGGCCCGGCCCAGCTTCTCACGGAAACTCCAGGGGCTGGCCTCGGGGTGCAGCTGCATCACGCCGACCTGTGGCTTGGGCCCCGGCGCGGCCCGCTCGATCCCGGATAACTCGGTGCCCTCCGCTTTAGACAACGCCGACAACGGGGCGTCCGGGAAGTCCATCGCTCGGCGCTCGCCGCGCTTGCGTTGACGCAACATCTCGCGGAGCTTCAGCGCCACCATCGAGTCGTAGGTCGCGATGAACCGGCAGAACTCGAACCCGGCCGAGCCGTCGAGCACGCCGAACTTCAGCACGTACATGTAGAGGAACCGCCACAGCGACGGCAGCGGGACAAACTGCGTGACATTTCGCTTCAGCCAACGCCGGCGGTGCGTCTCGGCTGTGACGTTCGCAGACTCTTTGGTCCCATCGGGCTGGGTGATGTCGATGTAGAGCTGCCTCGCTTCAAGCGTCGAGTAGCGGTTGTGCTTGGCGAAGTAATGTTCGAGCCCGCGCCGGTCCTCGTGGAGCATCGGGTCTTTGATCTTGCCGATCGGGTCGTCGATGATGATGTGTTCGTGGACCAGGCGATCCTCGTACCGGCCCTTGTCGCGCTTGAAAAAACGCATGTTCCAGCTGGGGTAGTACCCGCAGTGGCGGATCGGGCGGTCCAGGAAGTAGGTCAGGCGGTTGATGAAGAACCCGATCTCCGGGACGTCGTCGGCCGGCTTGTCGGCCAGCTCGACCATCTGGTCGCGGAGCTTGGGGGTGATCACTTCGTCGGCATCGACGATCAGAAGCCAGGGCGACTCGAAGGGCATGTTCTCCATCGCCCAGTTCTTCTGCTCGGCGTACCCGGGCCAGTCGTGGTGGACCACGTCCGCACCGAACGACCGGGCGATGTCCAGTGTCCTATCCGTCGACCCCGAATCGATCACAAAGACCTTGTTCGTCCAGCCCTGCAGGGCCTGCAGACAATGAGGCAGGTTGATCGCCTCGTTATGCGTGATAATGATGACATCGATCATGGGCATCCATCGCCGGGGGCCGTGTCCAGTAACCGCGGTGAACAACCAAGCTGACCACGTTGCCCTAGTATATCGGTTGGACCACGGTCCATCGTGACGGGCGATCCTTGAGCCGCCCCCGGACGTACCACCTCCGGGCCGATGGCGGCCCGAGGCGATAGGCCCAAGCCGTTTAGCTACGCGGTTCGGCTCGCCGATGTAATGGGGGCCAATGACCACAGCCACGGGAACCCGATGCGCATCATCCTTCTGAATCAAGCCTTTTATCCGGACCACGCCGCGACCGCCCAGCACGCGCACGACCTGGCTAAATACCTCGTGGCCCAGGGGCATGAAGTCGCCGTCGTCGCGTCCCGGTCGATCTATGGCTCCAAGGGGGCGGCGCTACCCAAACACGAAACCGTCGACGGGATCCAGGTCCACCGCGTCGGCAAGAGCATCTTCGGAAAGGCGTCGATCGTCGCCCGGCTGATCGACTTCGCGCTGTTCTACCTGCTGGCGTTGTTCAAGGTCTTGACGATCAAGAGGCCGGACGTGATCGTCCCGTTCAGCACCCCGCCGTTCATCGCGCTGGTCGGGTGGATCCTCAAGGTGGTCAAGCGGTGCAAGAGCGTCTACTGGGTGATGGACCTGTACCCCGACGTGCCGATCGCGTTTGGGATCATGAAACCCAACAGCCTGGCCGCCCGGCTGCTTGAGCGGGTCCACCGGTTCTGCTTTAACCACTCGGACCGATCGGTTGTTTTGGGACGATGCATGCGGGACCGGCTGATCGGCAAGGGGGTAGCGCCCAGGAAGATCGCGTTGATCAACCCGTGGGCCGACATCGACGAACTCGAACCGCTGCCGCGCGACGAGAACCCGCTGCGTAAGGAGTGGGGCCTGGAAGATAAACGGGTCGTGATGTACTCCGGGAACCTGGGGCTGGCACACGACATCGACACGCTCCGCGGCGCAATGAAAAAACTCAAGACCCGTGACGACATCCGGTTCGTATTCGTCGGCGGGGGCAAGCTGATGACGCAGATGCAGCAGTGGTGCAAGGCACAGGAACTACCCAACGCGGTCTTCAAGCCCTACCAGCCGCGCGAGGCGATCCGTGCGTCGTTGAGCCTGGCGGACCTGCACCTGATCAGCCAGGCGGAAGCGATGACCGGGCTGCTCGTGCCGTCGAAGCTGTACGGGATCATGGCATCGGGCCGTGCGTCGGTGTTCATCGGGCTTAAGCAAGCGGAGGTCGCCCGGGTGCTGACCGAAAAGAGCGCCGGGCGTGTCGTCGCGGTCGGCGATGTCGATGGGCTGACCGACACGATCACCACACTCGCCAACGACCCCGAGCGCTGCAAGTTGATGGGGCAAGCGGCCCGCGACGCGATGAAGACAACCTACGACCGTCGGCACGCCTGCATGGCCTGGGAAAAGCTCCTGGCTGAGTGTGTGTCGGGTCAAGAGCCCGATGTGGCCGATGACAAATCCAAGAACGCCGATGGATCAACCCCGGCCGAACCCCAGCAGGCCCACGGAAGCCCGCGATGAACGACCAGGAAAACGGCAGCAAGCACACCGGCGTGTATCAGCGACTGGACAAAGTCGCGGGGTATCCTTACCCGCTGCGCGACTACGTGCGCCGGCTTGGCTGGAGCATCGTGCAGGCCTTACTGATCCGGACCAGCCCCGGCCGGGCGATGGGCTGGCGGCGGTTCTGGCTACGCCTATTCGGCGCGAAGGTCGGCAAGCTTTCGGGTATCCGCCCCACCACACGCATCGTCCACCCCTGGCTGTTAACACTCGAGGACTTCGCCATGCTCAGCGACGGCGTCAGCGTCTACAACCTCGGCCAGGTCACGATCGGCGAACACTCGGTCGTCTCGCAGAACGCCCACCTCTGCGCAGGCACACACGACTACACCAAGACCGACCTGCCATTGATCCGATCCACGATCACGATCGGCAAGGGTGTCTGGGTCTGCGCCGATGCCTTCGTTGGCCCCGACGTGACGATCGGTGACAACACCGTCGTCGCGGCGCGTGCGGTCGTCGTCAAAGACGTCGAGCCTGGCGTCGTCGTCGCCGGCAACCCGGCGCGCGTCGTAAAACAAAGGCCCAAGCCGACGGTGTAGCACATTCCATTTACGCCTAATTTACTCGCCACCCACCTTGATCTCGCGCCAACGCCGCCCAATCCCACCTTTCAACGTGACCCTCAGAACCCCGAACAAAGATCTAACTAATCGCACGGCTTATTGTCTATATTTAACTTAAATATAGTCTTTAGGCATACAAGATCAAGATGAACGGCGAATGACTCGGGCGCACCGCGCAAGACAAAACCCACGGACAGGGTCCGCGGGCTTCGTCCTGGTGGATCATCCCTTAGGCGCGGGATGCAGGCATGCGTAAAAAATCTTACAGCGCGTCGTTGTCTTTTTCGCCCGTGCGGACGCGGACGACCCTGCTTAATTCGTAGACAAACAGCTTCCCGTCGCCGACCGTGCCTGTACACGCGGCCTCGGTAATGGCGCTGATGGTGTTGTCCAGGTCGTCGCTCTTGACCGCGATCTTTAAGAGGACCTTGGGGACGAACCCCACATCCATGCGTGCGCC
>JAJDCV010000238.1 GCA_029260675.1 Phycisphaeraceae bacterium | reverse complement strand
ATATGTCGCTACGATCTCCGCGGTACCCCCGATAAATCCACCGCCTGCCCGGAATGCGGCTCAGAGATCGCGGCGGTGACGGATGAAGAGCATGATGTAATGGCGGCGGAAGGTTTGGGCGGTCCCCCGGCGGAGCCGGGGGCTGAGGGGTAAGAGGGGGATAGTTGAATCGGGGTGAGATTACTTAACGGTGACTTTGTGTGTCACGATGCGGCTTTCGGTGGTATTTAATCCGGGGATCAGGGGGAGGACCGACTGGACCATTTTGTCTTCACTGATCGCGGCGCTGTTGAAGGTGACGGTGAAGATGCTGGGGGATAAGGGGGTGTCGGGCCAGTAGCGTTTGTAGAACGATGCACGGTTCTGGTCGATCCGGCGGACCTCGTTGGCGGCGTGTTTGGTATCGGTGTCCAGCACGCGGGTCATCTGCTCGACGCGGTGCTCGAACGGCGCGACGATCTGGATGTGTACGCCCATGGGCATGTTCCGGGTGATGAACACGCCACCGCGGCCGACGGTCACGACCCGCCCGCCTTGTGCCAGGCCACGGATCGTCTCGGCGACCCGGCGGTAGATCTGAGTTTCGGTCGTTTGAGAGGACAGCCCCGCGAAGACGTCGTAGAGCCAGGAGTGGCATTGCTCGCCAAGCAGGTCGACCAGCGTCTTGTGAAGGTTGTGGTCCTGGGCGACCTTCTCGACCAGTTCTTTGTCGAACCCGGTCCAGGGCGGTCGGTTTGAGTTGCCGGGGTCCAGCTGGTTAAGGCGCTCGACGAGGCGGCGCATCAGGGTGCGTCCGCCGGCCCCGGCCTCGCGGCTGATGGTCACGAAAGGTTGGCGGTGCTCGGGCGACGCGGGTTGTTCGCCGATCGTGTGGACGTGTGACCGGACCGCGGCCAGGATCGGGTTGAGCCTGCTCATGACACGCTCCTTTCGGCGCCGCCCCGGATAGCCGCGCCGGATAACCGCCCTACTGCTTCAATTATAGACTACGGATCGGGCGATCCAAGTGGGAAGGGGGCACACCATGACAAAAATAGTGAGATACTGACAGGACAAGTCTCTGAGTCGCATATAGGCGGGCCCGCGGATATTCATCCGCGGCTATGATCGGGCAGACGTTTTGCCGGGGCAGGGATTTAATTTTGACGAGTATGGCTGGGACCGTTCCACGCTATGCGCTGATGCGTTGGCGGTGAGCCTGGAGCAGTTCTTCGTATACCGCGAGTGGGATCTTCTGGCTGCCCAGAGCGAGGGTTTTGCGTGAGCCGTGGTAGTCGCTGCCGCCGGTGACTTTCAGGGCGAGCTTGCCCGCCAGCGTGGCGAACCGCTCGGTGTCGCGGGGGCTGTGATCGCTGTGGCGGGTCTCGATGCCGTCGAGCCCCAGCGCCTTGAGCCGGGCGACGGCGTGTTCTAGTTTTGATGCGGAGTCGAGACCAAGCTGCGTGGGGTGGGCGAGCACGGCCAGGCCGTCGGCTTCGTGGATCGCGTCGATGGCCTCTTCGGCGGATAGCCGGTCCTTGCGAACATAGGCCTCGCCCTGCCCGCCGAGGTATCGCGAAAAGGCCTCGTGGATCGACTTGACGTAGCCTTTTTGCATCATGACCTGGCCGATGTGGGGTCGGCCGACGATGTGCCCGTCGGCGATCTCGATGACTTCGTCGTAGTGGATGTCCATGCCCAGTTCGTTGAGTCGTGCGATCATCTGGGGGTTGCGCTGCTCGCGGGCCTCGTGCAGGCGGGCCTGGACCTCGGCGAGGTGTGGGGCATCGGGCTGGATGAAGTAGCCCAGGATGTGCAGCGTGCCGAGCCTGGGGGCTTGTTCGGGGTCGCTGTCCGTGTGGAGAATGGCGGGGTCGGCGGAGAGTTCGATGCCGGGGACGGCCTTGATACGGGCGTGCTTGGCGGCGTCGAGGAACTCGGCGATCCCGGCGGTGGTGTCGTGGTCGGTCAGGGCGATCGCCGAAAGCCCCGCCTGCTTGGCGAGCCGGGGCAGGTCTCCGGGGGCATCCGTACCGTCCGAGGCGGTCGAGTGGGTGTGCAGGTCACAGTACATGCGACAGATAGTAGCCGGTACAACGGGCGGCGGCGACGGGGATCAATAAGATTGGTGCGTGAATACTTTGTTGAAGGTTAGTCTTGAGGCTGGGTCTGTGGCTGTGTCTGCGCAGCGTCGGCATCGAGGATGTGGGATGTGATCCAAGGAAGCAGGTCGGGTTCGGCAAACGCGGGGGACCAGCTGTTGTGCCCGACGCCCGGGTACTCGGTGTACTTGGGTTCGCCGCCGGCGTCTTTGATGGCCTGGATCATCGCGCGGGTGAGTTCGACGGGAACGACCGTATCGGCGTCGCCGTGGAAAGCCCAGACGGGGGTGTCCACGAGTAGGTCAGCTTTTTCGACGTCGCCGCCGCCACAGATCGGTGCTGTTGCAGCGAAACGGCCGGGCCAGCGGCAGACCGCGTCCCATGAGCCGTAGCCACCCATCGACAGGCCCATGATGTAGAGTCGATTGGTGTCGACGTTGTACTCTTCAATCAGGCTGTCCAGTACAGCGATCGTCATGCGCATCGGTACAGATGGTGATTCATGAAAATTGATAATACCCTTTGACCAGTCTGCGTTGCTCCACTTGTCCCCTGCCGGGCATTGCGGGGCGATAACGATGCAGCCGAACTCGCGAGCTGCTTTCAAGAGGACGTCCTTGCCGTGGATCAGTTGCCGCTGGTTGTCATCACCCCGCTCCCCGGCCCCGTGGAGAAACAACAACACAGGCATGGGCCCTTCGGCCTCAGACGGGACCAGCAGGCGGTAAGGCAGCGAATGACCCTGCCCGTCGTCATAGACCCTGGCTTCAAAGGCGGCAAGTTCGTCGGGCTGGTCCAGCGGTGCTGGCGGGGCTTTGGCTTGGCCCGTACAGAAAGCAGCAAAGAAGATAAGTATCAGCATCAACCACGTGGACGGAAGCCGAAAGATCTGGTGTATGGCGGATATCAACATGGGTAAATACCTCTCACTGCAAAGGGTATGGCACCGCACAGGGTGTCGAGATTCCTGGCACCACGATATTGGGCTCACGGTGTCTTGTCGATGGCTCAGGGGACCGGTCGACACGCGCCATACCGGGTCCGTGAGTCTTAGGCCTGTCTGGCCCTGTTGTGATTAAGAGATATCAGGGCCTGGTGTTAAGCTGGGTAAATAATCGGTGCCCGAATTTTTGCCCGTAGATCACCAAAAAAGTCTTGCGTCCAAGCGCTGACTTGGTGTACATTCTTAGGTACAGGACACGGAGGGGAAGGGGAGAAAGACCAGCTACCACTCCCTTCGGTAGTGCATTCAATGAAGCGCTAACTTCTTGCATTGCGTTTATCCGTTGGCCTGTAAGACCGTCGCCTGGAGGGGAGAGAACTCAAGGCGACGGTTTCTTTTTGCGCGAGCCGTGCTAACACACCGGGATTCGCCCCGAAAACAAGCCAAATAGGCGCCTTGCACGCGATCCGAAAGCATGTGTTTCGGCAGCGGATCGGGCATTTTTCTGCGTCTACTGTTACGCCAAGCACATACTTGAGATGGCTCTATGGCTGATCAGCCACCTGTGTTCAATGGCCTATCTGGCCACCATTAAACTATAAGGTGGTTCACCGCGAAGAGGCCGCTTGCGTTTTCAAGGGGAACAGGCGGAGACAAAAAAAAGCCCCGGCCGCTTACAACCGGTTGGGGCCAGAGAGGCCCACTCGGTTCTCCGCGGTCGGAGCGTGTCAGAAACCGGCACAAACCCTGTCCTGGAGGGCGGGTTCCAGAACGGGGCTGCGGAGCGTACTCCGTAAGCCGGCCCTGTTGTGGACACATCATAGCCCGCGACTTATCATAATACAAGTTAATCTTTTGATTTTTAGAAGATTTTTTCACGGGGGTCAACAGGTCTCATAACAAGGCTCAAAATGACGTGTATGGGCCGTAAATTACTTGGGATCCACCGAGTTCGTGATATTCTGTAATAGTAGTAGCACTCGATATGACCGCTTTTTACATAGTTCGTAGAGCCGTGTATTGGGCAGTCTGTCCCAAAACATCCACAGAGGAAGGGATGATGCGATGACCCTGTGTACATCGGGATCAAATGAGCAGGCCCGGTGCAGGCCCAAGCAGCCGACAGATGCCCCTGTTCCGGGTTGTGGATTTACCGTTGAGATGCTGGAACCCAGGCTGTTGCTGTCTGCCAGCCCAGCCGACCCGATCATCGACCAGGACGAATTCACCGCGTACCTGGAGGCCGTGGGGCTTGGGGGGCTGGAACAACTGGATACCCAGGCGACACTTGAGATCCCGGACGGCTTCGTGTCCGCGTCAGCGCCAGAGCAACTGGCGGCGATGACCGCGGCGGGACTTGTCAGCGTAGGCACACAGCCGGTGGGTGTGTTGACGGGCAAGATCGTCTACGTCCACGGCGGGCACGGTTACAAGGCCAACTCCAACGGGAGTTGGGGGTTCCAGCGGCCGGAAATCCAGGAAATCAACGAGGACCTGAGCAACCAGGACATGATGACGTTCCTGGTCAAATTCCTGTGGAACGCCGGCGCGACGGTTGTGCCGCTACGCCCGGTCGGACACCAGCTCAACGAAGTGATCGTGGACAACGACGACGCCGAGGTGACGTTCGTCGGCTCATGGAGCAACAGCAGTTCTTCGATCTACTACGGCAGCCCCGGCGACACGCCTTACCGTTTCGCCTCGACGTCGGCGACGGAGACGGCGTACGCGCGCTACCGGCCGAACATCACCGAGGCGGGGTTCTACCCCGTTTACACCTGGGCCAGCCACAGCTCCAACCGGGTCAACCAGCTCTACCGCGTGACCCACTCCGGCGGGACGACCGAGGTCAGCGTCAACCACAAGCGGGTCGGCAACGGTTTGGTGTACCTGGGAACCTACCACTTCGAGCAGGGCACGGACGGGTACGTCGATATCAGCAATCAAAGCAGCGAGTCCGGTGTGGTGATCGCGGACATGATCCGCTTCGGCAACGGGATGGGCGATATCAGCCCATACGGCACGACCTCGGGGACCTCGCGCGAGAACGAGCCGGGGGTGTACTGGATCGAGCAGAACCTGGGCCAGGGTATCTCCAGCAGTGAGTACGGGGGCACCACCTTTACGGTCAGCGCGCCGCCGCGTTTCGCCGAGTTCATGAACCGTGAGGCGGACGGGTCGCTGAGCGACCGGGTGTTTATCAGCTACCACTCAAACGCCGGCGGCGGAAGTAGCCGCGGCACGCTGGGGCTGGTTAACGGCAACAACGACCCCGACACCGCGACGCCCAACCAGTTCCTCTTAGCCAACACCGTGTCGGCGGAGATCAACGACGACATGGTCGCACTTAACGGCACATTCGAGCACAACTGGCAAAACCGCAGCACCCACACGCTGGACCGGTCGGACATCGAGTTCGGCGAGATCAACAACAACTACATCAATAACGAGTTCGACGCGACGATCATCGAGTGGGCGTTCCACGACAATACCCTTGACCTGAACCTGATGCGTGACGCGGATGTGCGCGACGCGGTAGCGAGGGCGACGTACCAGGGCATGGTCCGTTATTTCAACTCGGTGGACGGGGGGGCGACGCCCATCACCTTCCTGCCCGACCCGGTCACGGATACCAAGGCCGAGACAAACGGCGACGGGACGGTGACTGTTAGCTGGACCCCACCGGCGTTTTCGGCGATCGGTGGGGGGACGCCGACCGGGTACATCGTCTACACCTCGCTGAACGGGCTGGGGTTCGACGGCGGGACGTTCGTCGCCGGGGGCGCGACGGCCAGCCACGTCATGACCGGGCTGGACAGCGCCAACGGCACGCACTACTTCAAGGTCGTCGCGATCAACTCGGGCGGCGAGTCGCTTGGCTCTTCGGTGGTCGCCGCTACACCGCTACCCACCCCGCCTCTGTCCAAGGTGCTGATCGTCAACGGTTTTGACCGGATTGATCGGAACGGTAACTCCCGTGAGAGCCAGCCTAACGGGTGGGTCGTTGACCGGATCCGGCCCCGTTTCCAGAACGCGGGCGACTACGCAGTCCAGGCCGCCGAGGCCATCGAGGCTTTCAACACGGCTCTGGGGATCGACACGGCCCAAAACGAAAACATCATCTCTGGCGACGTGCTGCTTAGCGACTACGACACGGTCGTATGGATCCTCGGCGAAGAGTCCAGTACCGACGACACCTTCAACGTGACCGAGCAAGCGCTTGTCACCGCGTTCATCGCCGGGGGCGGTGACCTGTTTGTTTCCGGCACGGAGATCGGGTGGGATCTTGACAACCTGAACAACGGCCGGAGCTTCTACAACAACACGCTGCGTGCGGACTACGTCGCCGACGACGCCAACACACACAACGTGACCGGCGCGGCGGGGTCGATCTTCGCTGGGTTATCTTTCAGCTTCGACGACGGCTCGCTGTTCTACGACGCCGAGTTCCCCGACGTGATCAACCCGCTGGGCGGTGCGGTCACGGCGTTGAACTACGTCGGTGGGATCGGGGGTGGCGCGGCGATCCAGAAGAAAGGTTCGGTCGACGGGGACGTGGTGTTGCTGGCGTTCCCGTTCGAGACGATCACAACCGAAGCGGACCGGGCGGCGGTAATGGCCGCGGCGATGACGTTCTTCGGGGCGCCGCCAAGTGAGATCCCATCGGCGCCTAGCGGGGTGGTGGCAACCCCGGGTGACAACCAGGTCCAGCTGGATTGGAACGATAACGCCGAGCCCGATCTGCTTGGGTATGACGTGCAACGTGCCACCGTATCCGGTGGGCCGTTTACTACGTTGAACGTCACACCCGTATTGGTCAGTGATTTCACCGACAACACGGCGGTCAACGGCACGGCCTACTTCTACCAGATCGTCGCGATCGACACCGACACCAACGTCAGCGCCCCGAGCGCCGAGGTTCCAGCGACCCCCGACGACCACGGCGATGACAAGAACAACGCGACCCTTGTCACCGTGCCTTCAACCACAGACGGGCAGATGGGATCAACCGACACGGACTGGTTCCAACTGAACCTTAACGGCGGCAACGATTACACCTTCCGCGTGCTCGACGCGGGGCTGGGCGACGCGGAGATCCGGTTCTACACCAGCGGATTGACACAGCTGGCATCCGATACAGGCCCTGCGGCGGGCGGGACGCTGGCACAGATCGATTTCTCCGTGGCCATCAGCGACGTCTATTTCCTTGAAGTCGTCGGCAACGGGGGCGCCGCCGGTGACTACCAGCTCGCGGTGCAGGAGACCGATGACCACGGTGACACGACCGGCGGGGCGACTGATCTGCTGGGCCCATTGGCGGCGGGTTCGATCGAGGTGGGGGGCGACATCGACTTCTTCCGAGTTCCCGTGGTGGCTGGGCTCACCTACACCTTCAAAGTGCTGGACCTGGGTGTGCCGGACGCCACCTTGACACTTTATGACGGCGGCGGCGCGGTGATTACCCAGGACACCGGGTCCAGCCCGGGCGGGACACACGCGCAGATCATCTGGTCCGCGCCGGCCAACGGCTTTGTCTTCCTGAGCGTGCAGGCGCAGCCGGCATCGCTGGGCGACTACCTCGTCACGGTGGACTCAACGACGCAATTGATCGGCGACCTGGACGGCGACGGTTTCGTCGGGATCAATGACTTGAATATCGTGCTTGGCAACTGGAACCTGAACGTGCCCCCGGCCGACCCGCTGGCGGACCCTTCGGGCGACGGATTTGTCGGGATCGAAGACCTGAACACGGTGCTGGGTAATTGGAACGCGGGGACACCCCCTGCTGCCGAAGCGAGTAGCGCCGTGGTAGAAGAGGTTGTCGCTGCCGAGACTCAGCCCCTGACTACCCAAGCGGTGGCTCCGGTCGCGCAAACCCAGTCCACGGCAGTCAACGGGCCCGAAGCATCGGATCGCCGATCCAAGCGGCGTCAGGCGTCGGTATCACGCGCACAGACCGACCCGGGGCGAGGCCTGGCGATCGCAAACTGGCGCGCATCGGATCGGTCCGCGTTCGGTGATGCTGAGGGCAGCCGATACACGCCCGCGTTCGGCTTGTGGGAAAGTGATGACGACGAGTAACCCACGGGATCTGATGCGGTGATCAGGCCCCACTGTGTTCGTCGGGCTTACCCGTAAAGGGTGTCAGTGCCAGCATCAGCCAGCCGACCAGGAAGGCACTGCCGCCGATGGGGGCGACCATCCCCAGCCACTTCGCGCCGGTGGCGACCAATAGGTACAGGCTCCCGCTGAACAGGACGGCGCCGGCGACGAAGAACCAACCCGCCAGTTGCGGCATCCGGCCGGGCCAGCGTGTGTAGGCCCAAGCCGTGACCAACACGGACAGGGCGTGGTACATGTGGTAGCGCACGGCCACCTCGAATGTATTTAACATCTTGGGATCGAGGTTCTTATCCAGGACGTGGGCTGCGAATGTCCCGGCGACAACCGCAAACATTCCCAGTAAAGCGCCGACGATAACCAAGGCGCGTGCGGGGCGGTCATCAGACAACTTAGGCATCGCTACGGAACTCCATCGCGGTGTGTCGGTGTGTGCACATCCCAGCCGGCTTCATTCTTCTTCGACCCGCAGGGACTGGCCCTGGAGGGTCTCCTCAACCCGGCGGGAGATGGTGGCGTTGGGCATGCGGATGGTCACGTCGATCGTGGTGGTCTGGACCGCGTTGCGACCGACCGCCTCTCTACGTGTCAGGTCGAACATGACCTGGGATAGCAACTCGCCCTTGACAAGTTTGACGTCGAACGGGGGCATGCCCTCGGGAAGATCGGAGCGGTCCAGTTCGAGTTTGAGTTTGGATCGGCTATCGACGACCGCGATCGGGATCCCGGCGACATCTTCGATACCTGTCAACGTGAATGACGTATCGTGATGCATGTAGCCCTCGAACGGTGAGTCGGACCAGGTCCACTTCAAGTCGGTCTTCCATTTCTTGCCGACCTCGATGGCCTGCGGGGCGGCGACCAGCGTGGCGAGGTCGGTCGCGGTCTCGATGAAGTCCAGGTCATCGGGGACCATATCTTTCAGATCGGGTTTGATCTTGGAGCTGATGGCCTTGACGCCCTGGACTTTCGTGACCGTGCCGTCGGGCCCGACGGAGACCTTGATCGGGACGCCGGTCATCGCCTTGAGCAGCGCGTGGTAGGGCTCGATGTCGCCGCTGCCCTTGCGTGAATCGTTCTTGAGGGTCTTGCCGTCTTCCGGGGTGTAGTCCAGTGAAAGCCAATCCATGGTCATGGTGCAGACCGACGAGCCATCGGCTTTGACCTGGTCGACGGTCCAGGTGATTTCACCCTCGCTGGACATGACCAGGTCGGTGGTACGGCTCTGGCCGGCGAGGGAGACGGTGGCGTGCTGGGTTCGGCTGGACCAGACCTCGTAGCGTGCGGTCTGGCCAACCTCCCACTGCGGGCGAAGGTCGTAGGACTCGGTTTCCTGTGCGTGTGCCGGGTTAGATAACGCGAGCAGGGCCAGGCAACAGGTTGTGAATAACCCGAATCGCACAAGCCGATTTGGCCGGGACCAGGCAGGTGTCTGGGTGTGTGTCAGGGGCGGAGGCATGGGTCGTCCTTTCGTGTCAGGGCATCATGCCCCGTTGGACCCCTTGGCCCTGGAAGCGCAACCATCGTATATCAACCACGCGCCAAGCGCCGGCGGGTTCCTGCCCCCGGTGCCAGGACAGGAGCCAGCCGGTGTAGATCGGGGCTCCGCCGGCAATCTCGGTGCGGACGGTGACGGTCGACTCAGCCCAGCCGGTGTCGTGTGCGATCGCCTGGACAAAACGGACCCGTTGGCCGTGGAGGGAGACCCGAGCCAGCGCGGTGCGCAGGCGTGGCCTGAGCTGCCCGGCGGGAAGCCAGACCGTGCCGTCCGGCCCGCTGACCGTGGCCGACGGGTCGATCAGAAGGTCCAAGGCCGCATGATCCAGAGGCGATGTCGCGGCGACGAGGGCTTGGGTATCCAGAATCAGTTGCTCGCGATCGGTCGTCACCGCCGAAGCCAGAAACCAGACCCCGGCCGCAAGAGCAAACGCACCGAGCGAGGCCAAGGCCAGCCACTTGTTTCGTCGCTGCCGCCCTACCGTCAGCAAGACGATGGCGGTAATGACACCAATCGCCATCACCGCCCAGGGCGACTCCAGAAACAGGTGCTCTAGCATCGGCGGGGAGTCAAGGTTCATCCCCACATCTTTGTCGCCCAAGGCCCCACGGGCAAATCTAGCCGAGCCCTTTATTTAGGTGGCGACTCCCATAGCCGAATATCAAGCGCCGAGGGCAGGTGTTCCGATAATACCTAGACGTTATGCCCCAACAGAGTAACATCCTGGGCCTGAACCTGGCCGTGCTCCGCAGGCAGGATCCCGACCTGGCGTCGCGGATCGAAGACGCTGAGCCGGCGGCGTTGGACTGGTCGGATTCAAAGTCCGGGCCGCTGACCGCGGGGATTCAGCACCAGGACCGGACGCAGTGGCTTGCCAGCCGGTACGACCCAGCCAAAGAGGCGGCCAAGCTGGTTGAGGGGATCGAATACGACAAGATCGCCTGCGTGGTGGTGCTGGGGATGGGGCTGGGCTACCACGTGGCGGAGTTGTCCAAGCAGATGGGCGAGCGGGGTGTGTTGATCGTGTTCGAGCCGGACGCGGGGATGTGGCGTGCGGTGCTCGAACGGATCGATCACCGGGGCTGGCTGACGCGGGGGGAGTTGCTGCTGGCGGACAGCCGGACCGATCGCGCGGCGTTGCTGGAACGGATCGAGAAGCACGCGGGGACGGTGACCCAGGGGATGCACCTGCTGACCCACCCACCGACCCGGCAGCTTCACGAGCAGGCGACCAAGGATTTCGGGAAGATGATCGCGGAGGTGTTGGCGTTTTGCCGGACGAACGTGGCGACAGCATTGGTCAACGCGGCGCGGACCTGCCGGAACCTGGCGAGTAACATCGATCATTACACCGCGGGCGCGGGGACGGACGAATTGCATCAGATCGCCGAGGGCTACCCTGCGGTGTGTGTCGCGGCCGGGCCGAGCCTGGTCAAGAACGTGGACCTGTTAAGCGACCCGCAGACACGATCGAAGGTGGTGTTGATCGCGGCGCAGACTGTGCTCAAGCCGCTGCTTGCCAGGGGGATCAAGCCCGATTTTGTGACGGCCCTGGATTACTCGCATATCTCCAGCCGGTTCTACGAGGGCCTGCCGCCGCTGCCGGACGTGACGCTGGTCGCCGAGCCCAAGGCCCACCGCATGGTGCTGGAAGGGTTCCCCGGCCCGATCCGCGTGCCGTACTCGCAATTCAACGACCTGCTGCTCGATGAGATGGCGGTGCCTCGGATCGCGTTGAAGTCCGGGGCGACGGTGGCGCACCTGTCGTTCTACCTCGCGCAGCACCTGGGGTGTAACCCGATCATCTTCATCGGTCAGGACCTGGGCTTCTCCGACGGGCTGTACTACGCACCGGGGACCGCGGTGCATCAGGTGTGGTCCAGCGAACTGAACCCGTTTAACACGATCGAGATGATGGAGTGGCGTCGGGTGGTGCGGATGAAGGGCCACCTCCGCAAGGCCGAGGACATCCACGGCCGACCGATCTACACCGACGAGCAGATGGTGACCTACCTCAAACAATTCGAGCGTGACTTTGCGACCGCCACGCAGACGATCCTCGACGCGACCGAGGGCGGCGTCCGCAAGGAACACACCACGACGATCACACTCGCCGAAGCGCTTGAAAAACACGCGACCCGGCCAACCCCCGAGCTGCCGATCCCGCCTAAGGAGCTGGACCGGGCCAGGCTCGGCGAGTTGCGTGTGCTGCTGCGTCGGCGTGTCCGCGAGGTCAACGACCTGCGCAGCACGGCCCAGAAATCCACCTCGATCCTCAAGCAGATGCTTGAGCACCAGCGTGACCAGGCCCGGGTCGGCAAGCTGTTCACCCAGCTGAACAAGCTGCAAAGACACGTCGAGCAAGAGCTGGCGTCGACCTTCAACCTGGTCAATGCCCTGAACACGGTCGGCTCCTTCAAACGCGCCAAGGCCGACCGGGCCATCGCCCAAGTCAGCAAAGACAAGCTCACACGGCAGACCAACCAGATCGAGCGCGATATCGAAAACCTCGATTGGCTGACTCAGGCGTGTGACGAGGCGCTGAGTATCCTCGATGAGGCGCAGCAGCGTGTCGACAAGAGCCACCGGCTTGCCCGGACGGAACCGCAAGAGAAGGTCAACAGGAAAGAAAGCCCGAGCCCCGCGACGGTCTGAGTGGTAGCGAGAGAACACACTTACACAGGAAGAGCCTCACCGATGCCCGCGATCGTCCTGATCCCGACCGATACCAAGACAAGCCGGCTTGGGTTGCGCGCCCGGCTTACGGATCAACTCGGCGACGCGAATATATTGGAGCACACCATCCGCCGGGCGGCGTCGGTCCCGCAGGTCCAAAAAATCGTGTTGATCCATCCGCCGGGGCAGGACCCGCTTTCTATAGTCGACCTGTCGAGATTGAAGATCAGCAAACCTGTTTTGACTTTCGTGGACCCCCAGGGCCTAGACGATAAATTGACGCGCCGGTGGGTGTCGTCACGCAAGTGGGCGCAGCCGAATTGGCGCGGTGGATTGGGCGGCGCGACCTGTTACGACGAGTTATTGCCTCCGGGCCCATTGGCTGAGGCGCTTCGAGAGCATGGCGGGAGGACCGCGCTGATCGTCCGCGGCGACTGGTGCCTGTTTGATCCGCACTACGCCAGCAAGCAGTTGGACATGCTCTATGAGGATGTCGAGGCGATGAAGATGATCTTCACGCAGGCCCCGCCGGGCCTATCGGGGATCGCGGTCAGCCTGGAGATCCTGGAGCAGCTGCGCGACGGGGCGGCGGGGTTTGGGGACATCCTGGCGTACAACCCGGTGCAGCCGCACATCGACCCGGTCGGGCGTGATGTCAACTGCACGATCCCGCCGGCGGTGCGCGACACCGTCGAGCGCATGATCTACGACACGACGCGCGGCATTGCGATGATCAAAGCGATCGCTGCGCGCCTGGGCGATAAGCTAGGTGAGGCCGACGCCGACACTGTCACACGGACCTGTCGAGCGGTGCGGGCCGATGACCCCGCGATGGCCTACCGTTGGTTGCCGAGGATGGTCACGATGGAGCTGACGCCCCGCCGGAAAGTGTCCGGCCCGGTTACGCCTCATCATCACGTGACGTTTGACAGGCCGGACATCGACACGGAGTTGGCGCTTCGTATCATCGAACAACTCGCCGATGCAGATTCGGGGCAAGATGTGACGTTGATGCTCGGGGGGCTGGGTGACGCGATGCTGCACCCGGACCTTGGCCGGATCGCTTCGGCGGCGCATGAGGCCGGTGTCATGAGCGTCGGGATGGAAACCGACCTGATCTGCGATCAGCAGGAATTGGAGGGCCTGCTGGAATTGCCGGTCGACCTGATCGTGGTCCGGTTCAACGCGGACACGAAGGAAACCTATCAGAAGACGATGGGGACAGACGGGTTCAAGGGGGTGTTGAACAATATCGAGTGGCTGTACAACGAACGGATCCGCCGGGCGGGGAACGGCGATGATGCACGGGGCGCGATGCCGTGGCTGGCCCCGTCGATGGTCAAGACGGTCGACACGTTGCCGGAGTTGGAGAGTTTCTTCGACAAGTGGACGCACTACATGGGGCACGCGTTGATTGCGCCGGCGTGCGACGGCTGCGGGCTGATGCCGGCGATGAGCCCGGTCCCGATGCAGCCGCCGACCCGTGGGGCGTGTCAACAGGTCACCCGGCGGATGTCGATCCTAAGCGACGGCATGGTGGCGTTGTGCGACCAGGACTGGCAGGGCCGGGCACCGATTGGGGACACGCGCTCGCAAACGCTGATCGACATCTGGCGTGGCTCGGCGTTGTTCGCCGAAGCGCATGAACAGCAGCGGTGGAGTGAACTGACGATCTGTGGCGGATGCGTCGAGTGGCATCGGCCGTGAGTGTGTCGCGTCTTGGTTAGTCAGGCAGAAACAGGTGACATGATGAAGACACTGACCGTGATCCTCGCCCGGGCGGGCAGCAAGGGGCTTGTCGGCAAGAACAGCCTGACGGTCGCCGGCCGGCCTATGCTGGCGTGGACGATCGAGCACGCGCTGGGTTCCCGCCGTGCGGGCCGGGTGGTGCTGTCGACCGATGGCGAGGATCTGGCAGCGGTCGCACGGTCGATGGGTGTTGAGGTTGTGCCGCGATCGTTGGAGACCGCCAGCGACAGCGCGACGGTCGACAGCGCCGCCCGGCACGCGGTCTTGGCTATTGAGGCGCAGATCGACGAGGCATATGACGCGGTGGTGATCCTCTACGGCAACATCCCCGTGAGGCCGGCGGACCTGACCGACCGCGCGGTCACCAAACTGGTTGATACAAACTGTGACAGCGTGCAGAGCGTGTACCCCGTCGAGAAGATGCATCCGTACTGGATGAAACGGGTCGGCGGCGGCACGGGCGACGAGCTGTTGATGTACGAGCCGAACGAAGTCTACCGGCGCCAGGACCTGCCCCCGGTCTATATGCTCAACGGCGGGATTATCGCGGTGACTCGCAAGTGCCTGTTCACGGTGGACCCGGATCGACCGCACGCCTTTCTCGGCAAAGACCGCCGGGCGATCGTGAACGAACCGGACGACGTGATCGACGTGGACAGCCGGTTGGACCTGCGTGTGGCTGAGGCCGTGCTGATGGAACGCCTTAAGAGTTCGGTCGCGTGACGATGCCAGCCAAACGCAAAACCATCGCGGTGGTAACCGGGAGCCGGGCGGAGTTCGGGTTGCTGATAAGCACGATGCAAGCGGTCAAGGCTCACCCAAAATTGAAACTGTGTGTGATCGTGACGGGGACACACCTGGTGCAGGGCTCGTGGCACGACGTCCGTTCAAGCGGATTTGAGATCGCGGCCAAGGTTCGGATGCAGGTCAAGGGGAGATCCGGCAGGTCGGCGGACACCGAGGCGTTTGGTCGGGGTGTGATGGGGTTCGGGACGGCGTATACGAAGCTACGGCCGGACTTTGTGGTCGTGCTGGGCGACCGGATCGAAGTGCTGGCTGCGGCGTGCGCGACGACAGCCGGGGGGTATCGGTTGGCACACATCCACGGGGGCGACCGGGCTGAGGGGGTGGCCGACGAGGCGATGCGGCACGCGGTGAGCAAGCTGGCACACCTGCACTTCCCCGCGACGGCGCTGAGTGAAAAGCGTTTGATCCGCATGGGTGAAGCGCCTGCCATGATTTATAAGGTCGGGTCGCCGGCGGTGGATGGATTGTCGGGTGTTCAGCCGGCGGGCGACGCGCCCGACGTGATCGTTCTACAGCATCCGATCGGCGATAGCGCTACGACCGAAGCAAGCAGGATGCGCGCAACACTCTCAGCGACACGGGGCTTTAGCCGTGTGGTGATGATGCCGAACCTGGATGCGGGAGGCGAGGGTATCCGGCGTGCGATCCGTGATGCCAAAACCAAGCCGATCGAACACCTGCCGCGCGAGCGTTTTCTGTCGCTACTCAAGGGGACCAAGGCGATTGTTGGAAACTCCTCGGCGGGGCTGATCGAGGCGGCGGCGATGCGTGTGCCTTGCGTGAACATCGGGCCCCGGCAGGCTGGGCGGGAGAAGCCCGGGAACGTCATCGACTGCGGCTACGGCAAGGCCCCCCTCACGCGTGCGATCCGGCAGGCGCTGAACCTGGACCTTCGCCGGATGCGCCACCCCTACGGCAAAGGGCAAACCGGTCAGCAGATCGCGGACATGCTGGCCCGGATCGACCCGCAGGCCGTCCCGCTCCGTAAGCACAACACATACTGAAAAGAAACTCTCTACCCGGGAACTTACCCCGAACCCCAGCGTCCAACCCTGGGTAGTAAATCGGTACACGGCCAGACAACCCGCCGGGTAGCGTCCTCCCCTGGCGGCGGTGGCTGTCACTTAATCCGAAAGGAGCCCGCGATGCGACGATGGTCCTTATATCTGTCAGCGTTCCTCATGTCGGCCCTGGCGATCCAATCCGTCAACGCACACGAAAAACCCAGGCTGACCACCCCACGCCCCGCGGTCGACGTCGCCATCCTGTTGGATACCAGCAACTCGATGGACGGGCTGATCGACCAGGCCAAGAGCCAGCTCTGGACGATCGTTAATGAATTCGCCGCGGCGAAGCGTCACGGGATGACCCCGACGCTGCGGGTCGCGCTGTTCGAGTACGGAAACACCAACCTCCCGGCAAGCGAAGGATACATCCGGCAGGTCGTGCCGTTGACCGACGACCTGGATGTGCTGTCTGAAGCGCTGTTCGCCCTGACGACCAACGGCGGGGACGAGTACTGCGGGCAGGTGATCGATGAGGCGGTCAAGCGGCTTGACTGGACCGGCGAGCCCGATTCGTACAAGGCCATCTTCATCGCCGGTAACGAGCCGTTCACCCAGGGACCGGTCGAGTACAAGCGTGCCTGTGCCTACGCGATCCAGCACGGCGTGATCGTCAACACGATCCACTGCGGCGATTACCGCACGGGGATCGAGGGGATGTGGCAGCACGGCGCCCAACTGGCCGAGGGGAATTATTTGAACATCAACCAGGACCAGGCGGTCGTGCATATCGACGCCCCGCAGGATGCAGAGTTGATCCAACTGAACATCCAACTCAATTCGACCTACCTCTGGTACGGCAAGGAAGGCCGGGCCGCGGGTCTTCGGCAGGCGGCGCAGGACAGCAGCGCGATGTCCTTGGGCCGGGGCAATCTGGCCAAGCGAGCCGCGAGCAAGTCATCCGCCGTTTACAGCAACACCCGCAGCGACCTGGTCGACGCGGTCTCCAACGAAGCCGTCGTGCTGGGGGAGGTCGAAGAGGCCGAACTGCCCGATGCGATGAAAGACATGACCGATGAGCAGCGTGAGCACTATGTCCAGGAGCAGTCCGTCAAGCGTGCGGAGATCCAGGCAAAGATCCAGGCCCTGACCGGCGAACGTGAGAAGTACGTCGCCGCGGAGCGTCGACGGTTGGCTGACACCGGTCAGGATGAGACGCTCGGCGCGGTGATCGTACGATCGGTCCAGGAGCAGTTGGATGAAGCGGGCTTTGATGCTCGGGCCGAGGACAGCGCCCAGTAGAGTCGGTCTAAGCGGACAGTGCAGACACCGCGTCTTCCAACTGTGGCAGGATCGTCGGCCGCTCGAAATTCAGGTCGCCGACATCGAAGCCGTCGCACTGGGCGACGAACAATCCCGGGGGTTGTTCGGCCAGGTCGAGTATCGGGCCAAGCGGCAGGTCGTCCTTCGTCAGGCTCGACGGATCGGGGATCAGTTGGATGATCGGTCGGCACGGCCTTTGGGGGTGGTGGTCGATGACCACGGCGTGCCGGCCGTCATTAAGCGTGACGAGCGAGCCGGGTGCGTAAGGTGGGACGACCGCGAGCAGCGCATCCAGGACGTGCGGGTCGTACCGGTGAAACAGCGGCGCTTCGAGCATACAACGCAGCGCCCACACGGTCGGCTGCCCCGGGCGGTCCGGCGGGAAACGCAGGCGGTCGAACTGGTCCGCCACGGTAACGATCCTCGAAAAGATGTGGATCCGCTTGTGACGCATGACCGGGAAGTCGGCACCGGCGAAGCCCGAGCCGTCGAAGTGCTGGTGATGATGCAACACGGTCGAGGCCGCGGTCGCGCTGATCTTCCCACGGACCAAGCGGTAGCCCAGGGCGGTGTGCTCGCGCCAGGCCGGGTCGGATTCATCCCCGGTCGCCTCGAATCTCTCATGGACCGCTTCGGGCAATAGCGTCATGCCCACGTCGTGAAGCATCGCGCCCAGGCCGAGGTTCACCACCTCCGCCGCGCGGGCGGGGTCGACGTGCCGGCGCTCTTTGACCAAATAACCTTCGAGCTTCAAGCCCATCAGCAGTGACAGGAAAGTTACGCTTGAGCTGTGGCGCATCAGGTCGTCCCCGGCATCGAGGAGGTCGCCTAAAAACACCGCCGACTGGGGGTGCCCAATCAACTGGCCCACCAGCTTGGTGATCGAACGGGTATATAAATGGTACGGCAGTTTGGCGGAAGACTGTTTCTGAACCGCCTCAAATGTGTTTGTGATCTGACCCGCGACCACCGACTGAGACCGGATCGTATCCTGGTTAATCACCTCGCCCAGGAACGACAGGCTCGGGTAGCCGACCCACAGCGTGCGGACCCGCAACTCGGCGAGCTTGTTAATGGTCGCCGCGGACAGCTTGTAGCCAACCCGCAGCAGCAGGCGCGAGGGGTTCTGGGGCAACTGCACAGGCAGCGCGAGGGTCATCCCAGGCTTGGCGTTTCGGGTCTCGATCCGCAGCATGCGTTGTTTCTTCCGCCTCCTATCTGTTCGTCGGCTACCGGACCTCACTTCTTGACGGTCCGGCAAGACGCAACGGTCACAACGCCCCCCCGCGCGGCGGGCACATCCCGCACCACCGCGCCAGCCCGAACAACCGGCACATCCGCTACCCCCAATCACCCTCGAAAACTCAAAGGCAAGATACAGCAGCCAACCAACCGATATTGATATAACCTAAGACCGTCTTATAATAAAAGCGGAGGTGCATCATGATCGATGACACTCAAGCACTCGAACTGGCCGCTAAACTCATCGACGAGGCCTTTGTCGGCATCATGTCCACCGTGGACGACCACTACACCCCGGTCAGCCGGCTCATGGGGGCCGTGGCCGACGATGAGGGGCCGCATCGGCTCTACAGCCTAAGCGCCAAGGACACCCGCAAGGTCCAGCACCTCGAGAAGAACCCGGCGGTCTGCTGGCTGTTCGGCGTGCCGCCGTACGACACCTCCGTCCTGCTGCGTGGGGTTGCCAAACGCCTGGAGACACCCGTCGTCCCCCAGCCCACCTGGGATCGGCTGGCCGACTGGGCCAAGCCCTACGCCGCCAACGTCCTGACCGACGACTCGCACTACGCCTTCTCGGTCATCGTCTCCAACATCCACACCCTCGAACTGATCTGCCCGAACCGCGGGATCAAGTCCCCGCATGTCGTGAAGCTCGACAAGTTCGCGGAAGAGGTGAGCGGATAGCGGTTTGCCATTCGCAATCATCTAGGCATCGGAGGCGTCGAGGTAGCGGCGAAGAGTCAGTCCGCCATGTCGGATTTTTTAGCCGCGAATAAACGCCAATGAACGCGAATCGAGCGGGGCTATCCAGCATTTCTTATTTGCGTGTATTCGCATTCATTCGCGGCCTGACCCCTGGCCATCTCGGCTCAAAATAAACCCGGTTAGACGACATACAGCAAGCCCGATCAACGGCTCCCCTCTGACACCATCAATCGTAATTCAGCAACCGCAGGTCCGTGAAGCGAAATCAGACATCAACCTTCCTCCCCCGCCATTGCACCATCGTGACCGCGGCGAACACACCGGCGAGGGCCAGCAGTTGCGCCCCGGTGACGGTCTCGCCATCGAGCCAGCCCCAGGCCAATGCGCCCAGCGGGATGACGTAGGTCACCATCCCGGCATACAGCGGGCCGTGCGTCTGGATCAGCCGGTAGAACATCACGGTCGCGATCCCCGTCCCGACGATCCCCAGCCACGCCATCACTAATAACGCTTCCCACAAAGCCGCCCCACTGATCGGCTTGACGCCCTCGGCCACGATGCCGACCGGCGTGACGACCAGGCTGGTCAGCCCCAGGATCATCGCGGTCATGAACAACGGCGGCATTTCCGACAGCCGGCGCTTGATGAACGTGTTGCTCACCGCGTAACTCATCGGCACCATCGCCGCCAGCAACAGATCCCACCCCGACATCCCCCGCACCCCGCCGTCGCGGAACAGTAGCCCCATACACAACAGCCCAAGCAGCACACCGCCGAGCTGCCTCGCGGTGGGTAAGACACGCAGCAACGGCACCGAAGCAACAATCGTCATCAACGGCACCAGACACACCATCATCCCGAAGAACGCGCTGTCCTGGTGCTTGCCGATCAGGTAGGGCTGCATGATGTACGGGTAGATCGACCCGATCGTCACCGGCACCATCAACGCCAACCAATCTCCCCCCCCCGGAAGTTTTGGCCTCCGTATGGCCGTAGCCGCACCCGATTCCCCCGCGATCCCGGGCCCTGTTTCAACTCCACCACCACCGGATTCCTCCCATGCCCCGCCGT
>JAJDCV010000237.1 GCA_029260675.1 Phycisphaeraceae bacterium | reverse complement strand
CTGGGCAACCTCTACGACCGGATACGTTTCGCCGCGGTCCGGGACATGCTGCATATGTTCCCCGGCTCCAATTTGCCTTGGGATCTGACTTGGCCCGGCGGAGCCAGAGGGCTGTACCCCTGGGTCTTCAACCTCGCGGATGTGGCGTTGCTCTTCGGCGTCCTGGCCGTGGTCTTTGTCACCTGGAAGACCTCGCCGCCTCGACCAGCTTCTGAAACAAACCCAGGTTAAGCGGGCCGTCGCCGCCGCGCTCGGGGTGCCATTGCACGCCTAAGTAAAACCGGGCCGCGTCGATCGGGACGCCGTCGATCGCCTCGATGGTGTCATCATGCGCCACCGCGACGATGCGCATCCGGCCCGCGTCAGACACAGCCTGCTGGTGGGATGAATAGATCGGCTCGTGCCCTTGTGCATCTTCCGCCCGGATCACGCTGTCCTGAACAATAACCTTGATCGGGTGGTCCGCCCCCTTCTGGTGCGCCTCGGGATCATCATGCGTTTGCGGCATGTACTGGTTGAGCTTGCCCCCGGCGTGCAACGCCATCATCTGCATCCCCAGGCAGATCCCGAACACCGGCTTATCCGCACGTTCGGCCAACGCATCCAATAACGCCAACTCGAACGCCTGACGCACCGGGTCCATCTTCCTCGCCTTGGGATGCATCGGCTCGCCGAACGCCGGCGTGTCCGGGTCCAGCCCGCCGGTGAAGACAAAGCCATGGCACGCATCGGCGTAGTGCAGTGCCAATCCAGGGTCAGGCGTCATCAAGACCGGCAGCCCCCCCGCCATCGCGACCGATCGGCCGACGAACGGGCCGAGCTGGTACTGGCCTTCCGGGGAATCCGAAGGCTCCGCCCGGTCCACGGTGATGCCGATCAGGGGTTTCATGGCCGGATTGTACTCACCTGCGCAACCGCCGACCCGTTGCTACAATACGGTGCTCAAAACAGGTGAAAACTATGGACCAGGCATATCAGCAATGTATCCACCCCGACTGCGGCGCGACCTTCGGCATCGATGAGGTCCACCTGGCGTGTTCCGCCTGCGCCCAGAAGGGCCGGCAGTCGCTATTGGACATCAAGTACAACTGGCAGCGGCCGGACGTGCCCAAATCGCTCAAGGCCTTCGAACACCGCTGGATGACCAAGGGCGAGCAGGGCCAGGGCGCGCTGGACTTCTCGGGCGTCTGGCGCTTCCGCGAGATGATGAAGTTCTACCATGAAGAGAGCGACATCGTCACCATCGGCGAGGGCCGGACCAATCTGCAAGACGCACGCCTGCTCGCGGGCCAGCTCGGCATGAAGCCCGGGAACCTCTTCCTGCAATACGAAGGGCTCAACCCCTCGGGCAGCTTCAAAGACAACGGCATGACCGCCGCGTTCACACACGCAAAAATGATCGGCGCCAACCGCGTCGCCTGCGCCTCCACCGGCAACACCTCCGCCAGCCTCGCGATGTTCGCATCCCTCTCCCAGATGACGGGAATAGTCTTCATCGGCACGGGCAAGATCGCCTACGGCAAGCTCAGCCAGGCGTTGGATTACGGCGCGAAAACCCTGCAGATCCAGGGTGACTTCGACGCCTGCCTCCGCCGGGTCCGCCAGATCGCGCGCGACCGCCGGGAGCTTGGCATCTACCTGATGAACAGCGTCAACCCCTTCCGCCTCGAAGGGCAGAAGGCGATCATGTACCGCGTGCTCGAAGCCCTTGAGTGGGAAGTCCCCGACTGGATCGTCGTCCCCGGCGGGAACCTGGGCAACTGCTCGGCCTTCGCCAAGGCGTTCGCGGAACTCAAAGAGCTCGGCCTGATCAACAAGATCCCCCGACTGGCCATCATCCAGGCGCAGGGCGCCAACCCGTTGTTCGAACTGGTCAACAAACGCGGCCTGTCGTGGAACGAGGGCCGGTGGGACGTCGACAACCTAAAGAATTATTACCGCGAACAAGACGACGCCGGGATCGCCGCCAAGACCATCGCCAGCGCCATCGAGATCGGCCGGCCGGTCAACCTCCCCAAGGCCCTGCGTGCTTTGGACATCATGGACGGCGTGGTACGCGAAGCCGACGACGAAACCATCCTCGAATACAAGGCCATGGTCGGCCGTTACGGCTTCGGCTGCGAGCCCGCCAGCGCCGCCAGCGTCGCCGGGGCGCACCAGCTGATCCGTGAAGGCCTGATCACCCCCGACCAGCGCGTCGTCTGCATCCTCACCGGCCACGTTCTGAAGGACCCCGACGCCACCGTCAACTACCACACCGGCATCGACGTCAAGGCCGTCCAGGACCAGGCCCCGCGCCACGAGCCCGCCGGCAAGATCGCCAACCGCCCGATCCCCGTCCCCGATGACCTCGAAGCGATCATCCAAGCCATCGGCGCACCGACCAACAACGTCACCGACCCCGGCCCCAGTAAAACCGAGGACCCACTGTGTGACCTGCCGGTATCCGAGTTCTGATTTAGATAACCGCGAAGGCTCGAAGAGCGCGAAGAAAGACAAGAAGAAGAGTTGACAGGATGACAGGATACACAGGATGGAGGCGGATTCGAACGAGTGCCCTATCCTGTTTATCCTGTCATCCTGTCTAAACTCCACCTCTTCACCAACCACCAACCACTAATCACCAAACACCACACATGGCCAAGCAAGCAAAAACCGCGATCACACCGACCCGTGAAGAAGACTACCCCCAGTGGTACCAGCAGGTGGTCCGCGCCGCCGACCTGGCCGAAACCTCCGCGGTGCGCGGCTGCATGGTGATCAAGCCGTGGGGCTTCGCGATCTGGGAAAACATCCAGCGGTCGCTGGACAAGATGTTCAAGGACACCGGCCACCGCAACGCCTACTTCCCGCTGTTCATCCCCAAGAGCTTTTTGGAAAAAGAGGCCGAGCACGTCGAGGGCTTCGCCAAGGAGTGCGCGGTCGTCACGCACCACCGCCTGGAAGACGACGGCAACGGCGGCCTCAAACCCGCCGGTGAACTCGAAGAGCCCCTGGTCGTCCGCCCCACGTCCGAAACCATCATCGGCCACAGCTTCGCCAAGTGGATTGAGAGTTATCGCGACCTGCCGCTACTCATTAACCAGTGGGCCAACGTCGTGCGTTGGGAGCTGCGCACCCGCCTGTTCCTGCGCACCACCGAGTTCCTCTGGCAGGAGGGCCACACCGCCCACGCCACGAAAGAAGAAGCGATCGAAGAGACTGAGAAGATGCTCGCCGTCTACGCCGACTTCGCCGAGAACTTCATGGCCATGCCGGTCATCTGCGGCGAAAAGACCGCCGGCGAAAGGTTCCCCGGGGCGATCAACACCTACGCCATCGAAGCCATGATGCAGGACCGCAAAGCCCTGCAGGCCGGCACGTCCCACTTCCTCGGCCAAAACTTCGCCAAGGCCCAGGACATCATGTACCTCGACAAAGAAGGCGAGCGCGTCCACGCCTGGACCACCAGCTGGGGCGTCTCCACCCGGCTCATCGGCGGGCTGATCATGACCCACTCCGACGACGACGGCCTGATCCTCCCCCCCCGCATCGCACCGGCGCACGTCGTCATCATCCCCATCACCTTC
>JAJDCV010000236.1 GCA_029260675.1 Phycisphaeraceae bacterium | reverse complement strand
CCCATGCCCACGATGCCCAGGGTCTTGCCGGCGAGCTGTCGGCCCGAGTACTTGCTGCGGTCCCAGCCGCCGGCGCTCATCGTCTGGTGTGCCGGGCCGACGTTTCGCATCAACCCCATCAGCAACGTGAAGGCGAGCTCGGCGGTGGTGATCGTCGAGGCCTCGGCGGTGTTGACCACGAGGATGCCCTTGGCGGTCGCGGCCTCCAGGTCGATGTTGTCCACCCCAACCCCGGCCCGGGCGATGACCTTGAGTTTGCCGGGGTTTTCAAGGATCTTCGCGGTGACCTTGATCCCCGAACGCACGATCATCGCGTCGTGTTCGCCGACGATCGCGGCGTATTCATCCTCGGTCAGCCCCGGCTTGTTGACCAGCTCACAGTCCGGCTGATTTTCAATCCAGGCAAGCCCTTCCTTGTGCAGCTTGTCAGCGGCAAGGATCTTGAAGGTCTGGGTCACGGCGGGTGCGTCTGGCGCGGCGGTCATGGCGGGGGTTTTCCCGATAAAAAGGGTGCGGCTTGCGACGGAATCACTCCCGGTACTTCCCCCGTCACCCGCAAGCGGCGGTGGCGGAGTCATTTTCTGAATACCGTGGTTTCAACAAGACCCCGTCGTCCTTTTCGGGCCCTGAAGTCGGGAGTTTAGCCTATCTGTGCCGCCGCTGCGAACCCTTCGGCCGCGGCTTCAAGGGTTTTGTCGATCGCCGCTTCGTCGTGCGTGGTGGACAGGAACCAGGCTTCGTACTGGGCGGGTGCCAGGAGTACGCCGTTGTCTAGCATGGCGCCGAAGAAGGCGGCGAAGCGGTCGGTGCGGCAGTTCAGGGCCTGCTCGTAATTGGTGACGGGGGTTTCCGGGGTGTCGGTGAAGAAGACGCACAGCATCGAGCCAACGCGCGTGGTCGAGATCGGTACGCCGGCGGCTGAGGCGGCTTTTTGCAGGCCGGTTTCCAATGCGGCGGAGTTGGTTTCGAGTTGTTCGTAGACGCCGTCTTCCTGTAGTGCTTCGAGTGTTGCGAGGCCCGCGGCCATGGCCAGGGGGTTGCCGCTGAGTGTGCCGGCCTGGTAGATGGGGCCGTCGGGTGCGATTTGGCGCATGAGGTCTTCGCGTCCGCCGTAGGCGGCGCAGGGCAGTCCGCCGCCGATGACTTTGCCCAGGCAGGTCAGGTCGGGGGTGATGCCGTAGAGCGATTGGGCCCCGCCGAAGGCGACGCGGAAGCCGGTCATGACTTCGTCGAACATCAACAGCACGCCGTGCTCATCGCAGAGGTCGCGCAGGCCTTGGAGGTAACCCTCGGCCGGGGGGATACACCCCATGTTCCCGGCGATCGGCTCGACCACCAGGCAGGCGATGTCTTTGGCCTGCTCTTTGAATAGCGAACGCACGGCATCAAGATCGTTGTACGGGATCAACAGTGTGTTGGATGTGATCGCTTCGGGCACGCCCGGGGAACTTGGCACGCCAAGTGTTGTCGCGCCGCTGCCGGCCTGGACCAACAGCGAATCGCTGTGGCCGTGGTAACAGCCGGTGCATTTGACGACCTTGGGTTTGCCGGTTGCGCCGCGTGCCAGCCGGATTGCGGACATCACCGCTTCGGTCCCCGAGTTCACAAAGCGCACGACTTCGACCGAGGGCACGGCGTTGATCACGACCTGCGCCAACTGCGTCTCGGCTTCGGTCGGCATGCCGAAGCTCGCGCCCCGGCCGGCGGCCTTACTGATCGCGGCCAGCACGGATTCTTCCGCGTGCCCCAGGATCAAGGGGCCATACGACAGGACGTAGTCGATGTATTCGTTGCCGTCGATGTCGGTGACGATGGCGCCCTTGCCGCAACGGACGGTGACCGGCTCGCGGCCGACCGCTTTGTAAGCCCGCACCGGCGAGCTGACCCCCCCCGGCATCAGGGCCTTGGCCCTGGCGAAAGCGGTGGCGGACTGGGCGTAACGATTGGTCTGCGTGGCGGCTTGTGAAGTCATGGAGGTATTTTAGCAGGACAGACCCTCGACGGCAGCACGGGGGATCGCACCGATTTAAAGATAATATTTAGCCTAAATTTTATCTTGTGGGTGTGGTGTCTTTAATATGGCTGTGGCTTCAATAAATGAGGCGGGGATAGAGAATGGTGGCTTGCGTAGCGGTTGCCCCACACAGGTAGGAACCGGGGTGTTTTCAGTGCCAGGGGGATGTGGCTGTGCAGGGGAAGCGTCGCCGTGGAGCCCCATCGGCCGGCGTTGCCAGGACACAGGGGTTTTGTTAGAATTTGGGGCTCATTGTAGATAGACATGACTAAGACGCGACCAGGCTGCCCCCCGGTAGGAATATCTACCTAAAGGCGGCCCAAAGAGAGACCCAACATGGCGATCACCGCAGAGAAGAAGACGCAGCTGATCGGCGAGTTCCGCCGAAACGAGAAGGACTCGGGCAGCCCCGAGGTCCAGGTTTCGATCCTGACCGAACGGATCAACAACCTCACCGGGCACCTCAAGGCCCACAAGCACGACCACCACTCCCGCCGCGGGTTGCTGCAGATGGTGTCGACCCGCAACCGGCTCCTGCGTTATCTGGCCCGGACGAACCGCGCGGCGTACCAGACGCTGATCGGCAAGCTGGGCCTCCGTAAATAAACACACGCACGCCGTCCCCACTCCGGACGCCGTGTCCGGGGGGACCCAGACGGCAGGCGACCCGCGACGCCGCCCCATTTACGACAGGGGCCCGCCCATTTCAAGGCCCACAGGCGTCATAGGCCATCTGCCCTCTGCTTCCTGAATTAAGGACGGCGCGAGGGTTCATTCCGCAATAATCGGCCGCCGCGGATGACCCAGAATCAAGCTACGCCAAGGCCAAGAAACCAAAGAAAGCGAAACAAGATGACCACGCACCGCGTAGAAATGCAACTCGGCGGACGTACTTTAAGCATCGAGACCGGCAAGATCGCCAAGCAGG
>JAJDCV010000235.1 GCA_029260675.1 Phycisphaeraceae bacterium | reverse complement strand
CAACTGCTCGTCATCGGTGCCCTCGTGGTGGACCACCAAGGGCGTCAGGGCCTTCCGCGCATCGGGTATGGGACTGGAGATATGGTCTGGCCATGCGTGCGGGTCTGAATCGAAGCCGACCAGGATGTTCCGCTGGTAGGGGAACGGCGTGACCCAGTCGGGGTGGTTGAATTCGGGTGGGTTGATGAACGGTGCGGCGGCTGCGGTGTTGGTGCAGAGGACAACGACCAACACTGTCATTACCACAGCTTTCGCCATGATGCATGTCTTGTGCATGGTTATTCCTCCGATCGCCCGCCCTTGTTTTGCCGTTTGAGGTGATGGGTCCCCCGGCCGGGTGGGTCCGGCCGGGGGCTGCCACACACCTGCGTGCCGGTCAACGCCGGCGGATAAGCGCTATCCCGCCAAGCGCCAGCAGCGCCAACGAAGCGGGTTCGGGGGTGATGACGAATGCCATGTCAAGCGATTCCCCATTAATCGGGTCGATCAGTTCCTGCCAGCCGCTGTAGACATAGGTGGCGTCGTCGTTCCAATTATCGAGTGTTGTCTTCCAGCCGATCTCCGTGCCGATATCCGCCACACCGATGTGGATCCCGAGCCAGTAGACGGTGTCTTTCTGCTGGATGAACGGGTTATCGATCTGCGGGATATTGATCTGGAAGAACTGCTGGTGGTCCGGACGGTTCCATTGCGGCTGCGTGAAGCTCGGTGCGAGCCAGCCCTGGTCACCGGTCCCCGCCGGCACCTCGATGAACTGACCCGGCAGGAAACGCTGGCCCCATAGCGTGTTGGGGTCGCTGTACATCACCGAATCGGGGTGGCTGTAGGGGATCAGCGGGTTCGGGTCGGCACCTGCGGGCACGTCCCCGTGGAGGCTGACGTCGATCCAGGTGATCTGACCGATGATGTCGCCCTTCCACGAAGTCCAGAAGTGCAGGTCCTCGATCGGGCCGGTCTCGGTACACAGGAAGTCGTCGTAGACGGTGTCGGTGGTGACGTCGACGTCCCAGCCGTTGGGGTCGGGCAGTTGCGGATAGTGCATCTTGAACGGATCGCCCGGGAACCAGTCGGCCTGGGCCGGGGCGGTTAACAAGATGACACCGACGACTAACATCAGGGTTAACAGTATCTTCCTCATCATGCTCTCCTTTCAAGAATCGAGCAGGTGTGATGTCCCACCGGGCCTGTTTATGGCCCGGTGGGGCGGGTCATTACTTCAACGCCGTCGCAGTACGGCGAGTGTGCCGAGGGCTAGTAGCGCCAGGGTTGCGGGCTCGGGTGTGATGACGAACGCCAGGTCGATGGACTGGCCTTCAAACAGGTGGCCGATGGGGTAACGCATCTCCTGCCAGGGCAGGCCCGGGCTGGGCGCGCCCTGGGGCGGGAAGATGTCGTGGACCGGCAGGCCGAAGGGGAAGTCATTGTCGATGAACACCGCGTCGTCGTTGAAGTGATCCTGGGAAGTCTTCCACCCGAAGCGGTTGATCCCCACCAATGCGTCTTGTACATCCATGGTGTTCACGATCCCGTCGTTGTTGGGATCGATATTGGCCACAGCCAGCCAGTAGATGTTGTCCTTGTCCTGGATCAGGGCCGCGGCCTCGTCGATGAAGAAGTTGTACTGCCAGACGACGGTGTCGGTGCCGATGATCTGGTCGAGGTTGGGGTCGTAGAACTGCTCGGGTGCGGTGGCATATTCACGGGCGATGTATTCGCCGGGTTTGAACTGCATATTCCAGAGCAGGTTGCCTGGGCGGCTGTGTGCCAGGCCGCCGGCAGTGGCGGGGATGTCGTCGTAGATCCCCAAGACGAAGGTGCCCTGGTCCGGCGGGGGTGGGAACTGGTCGTTCAGCCAGGAGCCCCAGATGTGCACGTCGGTGATTGGCCCGGTCGACGTGCATAGGAAATCGTCGGCGAGGAACTTTATCTGCGGTGCAGGGAAGGGTACCACCGCCAGCCCGGCCAGGACGTCCATCCCCTCGGGTGTCAGGTCAGGCAGTTGAGGCCAGTGCATCTTGAAGTCGTCGCCGGGGTTCCAGTCCGCGGACGCCGGCGCACTGGTAAACAGCACGGCCAGCACGGCCGCGGCGGTGATGAATCGTGTCAACATGGCTCTTTCTCGTCTCTCCGCCCTCGTTGCGTTTGGGGGGGCCAGTCACAGCGGTTACAGGGTGTGATCGGTTGTCGGATACGAGGCGGCCCGGTCGGTCACATTCGGCGGGGGCGCCTCAGAGATCGGCTACAGGTGTTTTCATGCACACCTCCGTTTCTTGGCTGGCCGTTGTGGGTGGTGTACCCACACGGTTATGTCTCTTCGTCGATGTAGCAGTGCGGTGACGCCGAGTCCCATCAGGACCCAGCCCCCGGCCTCGGGGATGATCAGGACATTGTCCAGGAGGACGGCCGAGCCGGTGTCGCCGTCGAATATGAATACCAGTTCGGCGTCCGCGAGTCCCAGCAGTGCCGGGGCGGTCACATCCAGGCTCAGCGCGGTGAAGCCCGGCTCGGTGTCGTCGGCTGCGGTGAGGCTGGCGAGCAGTTGCCCGTCGAGCGTGACATCGAGTGTGCCGGTGGGTGTCTGGAAATCGAAGAGGAAGTCCAGCGTGAATGGTAAGCCGGGGGTGTCGATCAGCTGGCTGATAGAGACCGGGGACCCGGCGGTGAGTTGGGAGGCGTAGTCGCCGATGCCGAGCATGGTGGTCGAGGCGGTGCCCGGGCCGGTGATGTCCCAGCCGAACAGCGTGTCGCCGTTGAAGTGGCCGTTGTAGACGGTCGGGTCGGTCAACTCATCGTCCTCCCAGAGGAAGACGTCGCCGGTGTAACTTGTGAGGTCATCGCCCAGCGCTCGGGCGGCGAATACGATCTGGCCCTGGTTGTTGACGCTGGGGTCCATGACGTGCTGGTAAGGGGCGGGCAGTGAGCCTTGGGTGATGTTGGTGGGGATGCCGTCGATGAAGGTGAAGGCGTCCCAGTTGCCGATGTCCATGGAGCCGTTGGCGGGGTTGACCTCGCCGACCCACTCGCACCAGACGACCTTGCTTCCGTCGTCGCTCATGCCGACCTGGCGGGCGGTGTCCAACCACTTGGAGTAATTGGGGTTCGGCTGCCAGAGCCAGTGACGGACGAGTTGGCCGGTGTAGATAGGCTGTTCGTTGAGCAGGAGGGTGTTCACGTCGGCGTTTATGCCGCGGGCCAGCAATTGGCCCTTGTCGTTGAAGTGGAGGTTGCGTGCCGGGCCGTTGCGGTTGCCGGCGATGAAGGTCTGGTTCGACACAGTGATGCCGTCATAATCCCAGACATAGAAGTTTGGGAACCAGTTTGTCATGACCTGACCGGTGTTATTGATGTCGGGGTACGTCAGGTGATAATCGGCCCCGCCGGGGTAGACGGGGACATCGGTCGGGTACGGGTCCGCCGGGTTGCCCGAGTATTCCGAGACCCAGGCGTTGTAGTAGAAGCCGTTGGTCGTGGCGACTCGGATGACGGTGCCGGCGTTGTTGATCCCTGCCCGGAATGTGGAGAGGCCGTCGTCGAACAGGTGGACCAGCCCGCCGGGGTCGGCGACGATGACCTGTGCGTCGCTGGTGTTGGTGTAGACAAACTGGTCCAGGTCGTTGAAGCGCAGGTCGGAGTTGCCCGAGCTGTGTTGCACGCCGGGCACGGCGACGGGGTCGCCCGATCCGTTCCAGAAGTAGGGGGCACCGCCTTCGCCGCTGGTGATGCTACGAACCAACCCGACTTGGCCGAGGTTGTTGATGTGCGGCATCGCGTACTTATTGCCGGCCGTCTGCGGGAGGTTCTCGGTGAGGTTGGTGAGTGTCGGTGCGGCGTGGGTGGGGGGTACGCTGCAAGCGATCAGGATGCAACCAAACAGAACGGTTCGGTGACGGTTCACGCTCTCCCTCTCCAGGGTTTGGTATCTGTCGGTGTTGTGCAGGGGGGTGCTTCGCAGACCGATAGCGAGGCATTTGGATTGGGCGGGCTTGTCGGGACAGGGCGGGACATGCAACTCCCCTCGTGCGGCGTGTTCATAACGCCGCCCCGCCCGTATTAAGATGTATCAGTATTAATATAACGCCGGGGCTGACGAATGCAAGCCCCGTGTCTTATCCACACAAAAGAGATTGGTTAATCAGCTAGAATGGCGTATCTGCCAGCCTTTAGCAGGTTGATTCTGGCATCCAGCCGGGTCAAGAACGATCAAATCACGAACGGAGAGCCTGGTGCGTATGTCCATCGTCAAACTGCAACGGCACCCCATGGGCGTGCTTGTCTTGGCCGCCCTGTTTGTTTTCCTTCATGCGCATGGGGTTTATGCAGACGAGCCTGCCCGGCCGGGTAAGGAGGGGCGTTGGTGGGACGGGGCGGTTTTTTATGAGGTTTTTGTCCGGTCGTTCGCGGACTCGGCCGAGGGGCCGTTGGCTGACGATGGCATCGGCGACCTGCGCGGGTTGATTAACAAACTCGACTATCTCAACGACGGCGACCCACAGACGCATGACGACCTGGGCGTCACGGGTATCTGGCTGATGCCGATCATGCAGTCATCCAGCTACCACGGGTACGACACGACCGATTACTACGCGGTCGAGGACGATTACGGGACCGAGGAAGATTTTCTCGAACTGATGGAGCAGGCCCACGCGCGGGGGATCCGTGTGATCGTAGACCTGGTGCTGAACCATTCGTCCAGCAAGCACCCGTGGTTTGCCGGCTCGGGCGACCGCCGCTCGGCGAACCATGACTGGTACGTCTGGTCGAAGCGCCGGCCTGAGTACAAGGGGCCCTGGGGCCAACGGGTCTGGCACGAGTCGGACGGGCTGTTTTACTACGGCGTGTTCAGCCCGGGGATGCCGGACCTGAACTATAAGAACCCGGCGGTGACCCGGGAGATGCTCAAGGTCACGCGGTTCTGGCTGGAAGAGATGAACGCCGACGGATTCAGGCTGGATGCGATCAAGCACCTGGTTGAGGTGGGCAAGGACCAGGAGCACACCCGGGCGACACACGAATGGCTGCGGGGTTTTTATTCGTTCTACAAGCGTGTGGACCCGTCTGCCCTGGCGGTGGGTGAGGTCTGGACGGGTTCTCCGGAGGTGGCGAAGTATGTCGGCGGGGAGATGGACCTGGCGTTTGAGTTCGACCAGGCGTACGCGACCGTCCACGCGGCGAACACGGGTGAGAAGGGCCGGCTGGCCAAGGCGCAGGCCGCGAGTTGGAAGCTGTTTCCTCGGGCACAGTTCGCCACGTTCCTGGCGAACCACGACATGGACCGGGTGATGTCGCAGTTCGGCGGGGACTTTGGCAAGGCCGAGTTGGCGGCGACGATTCAACTGACCAGCCCCGGCGTGCCGTTCATTTATTACGGCGAGGAGATCGGGATGTCCAACACCGGCGGGGGGGACCCGGGGAAACGCAGCCCCATGCAGTGGTCACCGGATGAGTTGACTGGGTTTACGGTGGCCGAGCCGTGGCACACAATCAACGAAGACACCGCCCGGATCAATGTCCGGGATCAGCTTGCCGACGACGCCTCGCTGTTGAGTTTGTATCGCCGGTTGATCCGGTTGCGGGCCGAGCACCCGGCGTTGGGTGAGGGCGACTTCACCCCGATCAAGGCGGACCACCCACAGGTGTACGCCTATTTGCGTCGTGGCGGTGGCGAGGCGTTGCTGGTGGTGGTCAATCTCGGTAGTGAGCCGGTGGGCCGGTACGCCTTGGATCTTGGCGGCGGCGGTCTGGGCCGGATCGGCCGGGCCGAGGAACTGCTGCACGGGGTCGAGGCCAGCGTGCCAAGGCGGTCTGGGGCGGCGGGGTCAGGCGGGTATCAGCCGATCGGGGTGCTTGACCCTCGGACGGGGTATGTGCTGGCCCTGCATGGGGTGAGGCGGTAGGCGGGCTGCCGATGACGGCCGGCGTGCAGGGGCGGTGGGCATGGGTTAAAATCCCGGGTCGCCCCCGGGTCACCCGTGACCCCAGGGGCGGGGCTTTTCCGGGTGTTCTTTCTGTGGCTTCCGCATGACCCGGCGGTAGCGTCACCGTGGGGTTGTACGTATTCACCTGGACAGTGGTGAGGAGTAGTTTTGCCTGAATCTTCGATGCACGATTCGATAGTGGCTGACCACGTGGACGAGCAGCGTTCGCTGGCGGATTCGAAACTGGCCAAGTATTTCGAGGCGGCGGTTAAGTTTCAGTCGTCCGACCTGATCATGCGGGCGGGGCACGTGCCCAAGCTTCGGCTCAAGGGTGCGCTTAAGAACCTGGATGTCCCACCGGTGCCGTCCAAGGAGTTC
>JAJDCV010000234.1 GCA_029260675.1 Phycisphaeraceae bacterium | reverse complement strand
GCGTTCATGCCGGTGGGGACGCAGGCGTCGGTCAAGGGGTTACAGCCGACACAGGTCGACGCGGTGGGCGCGCAGATCCTTCTATCGAATACGTATCACCTGATGCTCCGCCCGGGTTCGCAACTCGTCAAGCAGATGGGCGGGCTGCACAAGTGGATGCGGTGGGATCGGCCGATCCTCACGGACTCCGGCGGGTTCCAGGTCTTCAGCCTCACGGATATCAACGACATCGGCGAGGACGGCGTGACCTTCCGCAGCCACTTGGACGGGCGGCTGATCGAGTTGACCCCTGAGCGTTCCATGCGGGTGCAGAACGAACTGGGGGCCGACATCATCATGGCGTTTGACGATTGTCCGCCCAGTGGTGGGATTCCGGATTCAGGCGTTTGGGAAGGCAAAGGCCAACATCCCGGGTTGAAAGAGACCCAGGCCCAACAGGAGAATGTACTATCCCCCATGACCCGTCACGCCGTGGCGGTCGAGGACTACCCTGCTCGGGTCAAGATCGCCAATGAGCGCACGGTCCGCTGGCTTGACCGGTGCGTGCAATCACATGAACGGCCGGACGAGCAGGGGCTGTTCGGGATCGTGCAGGGGGGGACTGACCTGACAGCGCGCACCTGGTGTGCTGAGCATGTGACCCAGCACGACCTGTCGGGCTTTGCGATCGGTGGGGTCGCTGTGGGTGAGGGGTATGACGAAATTAAGCAGGTGGTCGAGCACACCGCGCCGCTGCTGCCTGAGGATCGGCCGAGGTATCTGATGGGGGTGGGGTACGAGCGGGACATTTACATGGCGGTCCGGGCCGGGGTGGACATGTTCGATTGCGTGCTGCCGACGCGCAACGGCCGCAACGGTTGCGCGTTTACGCCGACGGGTCAGATCAGGCTTAAGAATGCGCAGTTTGCTGAGGATTCGGGGGTGCTGGATGAGGAATGTGACTGCCCGGCGTGCGGGGGGGGGTTCACCCGCAGCTACCTGAGGCACCTGTTCATGGCCCAGGAAATGCTTGGGCCGATCCTGGTCAGCGCCCACAACATCCGGCACTTCCAGCGGTACCTATTGGACATCAGGCGTGCGATCGCTCAAAATGATTGGTCTTTGATCGAGCGGCGTTGGCCGGTGGCGGTTAAACGCCGGTAACGGCTAATGTTGCGTGCGTTTCACACGAAGGACGATACCCCGATGACAATCGACAACCTGACCCTGGTCCTGGCTCAAGACGGGGCACCCGATCGGCCGGTCTCGCCGGGCGGTACGCCTCCCACGACCACAATCGAATCCACCCAGGACCCCTCGCAGGGGACATCGCTGGATACAGCTAACAACGGTGATGCGACGACCAGCCAAGGTCTTCCCATGGTCTACTGGCTGCTGCCGATCGCGCTGGTGTTCTTCATGTTCTCGATGGGCGGGCGGAAAGACAAGAAGAAACGTGCCGCGATGATGGCGGCGATGACCAAGGGCGACAAGGTCCAGACCGTCGGGGGGATCCTCGGGACGGTCGTGGAAGTTCGTGACGATGAGATCGTCGTGAAGGTTGACGAGAACGCCAACACCCGCCTGCGTTTTTCACGCACCGCAATCCAGTCCATCCTCGAATCCAAGAACGCCGACTGACCTGGCCCCTCGGAACCCCCAGACATGCGACCGGTCGTCCCGTCATACTCCACCCGGCCAGACCTTAGGCCCTTGACCCCAGACCCCACACTCCCATGAATACGACCACCCTCCTTGTGCTGGTTTACTTCGCCGTACTCTTCGGCCTGACCCTGTACTTCTCCGTCAGGGAAAGCCCGCTGTGGAAGTCCACGCTGATCGCGCTGGTGCTCTCGGCCTTCGGGCTGGCGCTTTGGTTCCCCGGTGAGGGCGGCTACGGCCCGGAAGACCGGCTCAAGCCCGGTCTGGACCTCGCCGGCGGCACGACCTTGGTCTATGACGTGAAGGTCCCCAAGGGACGAGACGCCAAGACCGTGATCGACGACACGATCTCGATCCTGTCCAAGCGCGTGGACCCATCGGGCACGCGGAACCTGGTCTGGCGGCAGGTGGCGGGCAGTCGGATGGAGGTCCAGATGCCTCTGCCGGACCCCGAGACGAGCCGACGGCGTGAGGCTTACGACGCGGCCCGGAAGGCGGTGCTGCAAGGTAATATCTCGGAAAACGAGCTGGACTCGAAGCTGCGGCTGGCACTCGCCGAGCGGACCAACAGCCTCAAGACCCTGGCCGGGGCTGACACCGACCTGATGGTGTCACTGACCGCACTGGCCGGGGCTCACGACGAGCTGGCGGTTACAGCGACGGCCAACAGCGCCGCCCAGACCGCCTATGACCAGGCGCTTGCCGCCATCGAGGCCCTGCCTGCCACAGCCAGTGAAGACCAGATCGCCCAGGCTAAAGCAGGCGCCGACGGCTTGCGCAAGGAGCTTCAGAACAAGGCGCTTGAGTACCTTGACGCCAAGGACGCCTTCGAGGCGGCGAAGCAGGCCGTGCTGGGCGCGAACCTCACAGAGTTTGAGTTGGATCGGATCGAAGACCTGCCGATCCCCGAGAATGACGGCCCAGATGTAACCAACCTGCGCCGCGAGGCGGCCGACGCCCTGATCGCCAAGCGCCCGCGTAAGGCGGATGCTATCAACACCTGGTTCGATACCTACGGGGACTACGAACTGAAGAAGGGTCAGCTCGACGACCCCGACGACCTGATCACCCTTTTGCAGGGCTCGGGCGTGCTGGAATTCCGGATCGTCCCGGCCCCTAACGACCCGGGGCTGGACATCCCGTCGTATCGCGAGCAACTGGCCGAGCGTGGCCCGCGTGCCGGCCGGGGCAGGGCGTGGATCTGGTGCGAGATCGACGACATCGTTGAGTTCATCAACGGCCGGGACAACCTCGAAGCGCTCGAGGCCGATCCGCAGGGGTTCTTCGAGGCGAACCGGCAGATCGGCCAGCGTTACGCGGATAAGTATTACGTCCTGCTGGGCAACGTGGCGAGCCTGGCGATGACCCAGGAGCAGAACTGGGGGCTGCGTTCGGCCCGGGCGACGATCGACCAGACCAGCGGGACCCAGGCGGTGGCGTTTACGCTCAACTCGCTGGGGGCCGAACGGATGAGTCAGATCACCGGGCCCCACGTCGGCTCACAGATGGCGATCCTGCTGGACGGCAAGGCCATCTCGGCCCCGGTGCTCAACAGCAAGATCGCAGGCAACGGCCAGATCACCGGCGGGGCGGGCGGGTTCTCCGACGCGGAGCTGCGCTACCTCTTGAACACCCTCAAGGCCGGGTCGCTGGAGGGCGAGCTGAGTAAGCGCCCGATCAGCCAGAAGACCATCGGCGCCAAGTTCGGGCAGGACAACATCGACAGCGGCTACGAGGCAGCCAAGGATGCGCTGATCGTCGTGGCGATCTTCATGCTCCTGTACTACTTCTTCGCCGGGGCCATCGCCGACTTCGCCCTGGTCGCGAACATGGTCCTGATCCTGGGTGTGATGGCGACGCTGCGCTCGACGTTCACCCTCCCGGGCATCGCGGGGATCGTCCTGACCATCGGCATGGCGGTCGACGCCAACGTCCTGATCTTTGAACGCATCCGTGAAGAGGCCGAGCGCGGCGCCGACCTGGCGACAAGCATCCGGCTGGGCTACGAGAAGGCTTTGAGCACCATCCTCGACGCCAACATCACCACGCTGATCACCTGCCTGGTTTTGGGCTACACCGCCACGGTCGAGATCAAGGGTTTCGCGGTCACGCTTGGGATCGGCATCCTGGCGACGCTGTTCACGGCCCTGTTCTGCACGCGGGTGTTCCTTGAAATCTACCTGAAGTTCGGCAAAGCCAAGCGGCTGCCGATGATCCCCACGGTCATCCCCGCCGTCCGCCACCTGCTGCATCCCAAGATCAACTGGATCGGGCTGCGTTACTTCTTCTTTGTCGTCAGTAGCGTGGCGGTCGTCGGCGGGTTGGCGATGGTGTACGAACGTGGCGAGGACCTATTGGACATCGAGTTCCGCTCGGGCACGAAGGTGAGCTTCACGCTCGCCGAGGGCAAGACGGTTTCTCTTCAAGACGCACGCACCCGGTTGCGGGCCTACGGCGAAGCCGGCAAGCGGATCCAGGAAGGCAAGCCCGCGACCGCGGACCTGACCGCGACCTACGTAATACTCGAACCCATCATCGAGGCGGCTGATCTGCGTTACGAGCAGGCCTTGGAACGGGTACGCCAGTCCGAGGCGGACGAGACCGCCCGCGAACTCCCCGAGCCCAGGAAGGTGGATTTCTCACTGTTTATCAACGCCGCGGATGGCGGTGTCGTAACGGAGGGCAAGCCGATCACGAATGACGATGGCAGCACCTCACCCACGGGCTTTGGCGTCTCGACACTGGTCGAGGACGCCCAGGCCGTCAGCGCCGTGGTCAAAGCCGCCTTCGGGGATTCCTTGGATACCAAGCGGCCGGTCGAGTTTGCCTCGATCCAGATCGACGAGGTTAACAACGCACCGGTGTACCCGATCCGCAGCAGCGCGTTGGGTGAAAACATCGGCCGGGCCGCGGACGTCAGGACGGATGTCGCCGATGCGGTCGGGGGTGTCGCCGTGGTGCTCGATGAAATGACCCCGCCGGTGACGCAGGCGGACCTCAAGCAGCGGATCGACCGGATGCGGATGCTGCCGAAGTATGAGGGCCTGGGCCACCGCGAGTCGCAGGTGATCGGGTTGGACGCCGCGGGCACGACCGATGACGGCGAGACGCTGTATCGCTCGGCCGTAGTCGTCACCCACGACGCCGAGACCAACTACGTCGAGACCCCCGAGACCTTCTCTGATATCGGTGGGCTGGCGGATTCCGAGTGGAACCTTGCCCGGGACGCCTGCCAACGCGACACCAGCCTCGGCAGTGTGTCGAACTTCTCAAGCCAGGTCTCCGGCACGATGAAGACCCAGGCGATCGTCGCGATGACGCTCTCCCTGCTGGCCGTGATCGTCTATATCTGGTTCCGTTTCGGTAGCTTCACCTACGGCTTCGCCGCGATCATAGCCCTGGTCCACGACGTGGCGATCGCCTTGGGGTTGGTCGCCGTCAGCGCCTGGGTCTATCACGAGATCGGCGGGGTGTTCATGCTCGAACCGTTCAAGATCGACCTGGCTATGGTGGCCGCGTTCCTGACGATCGTGGGTTATTCGTTGAACGACACGATCGTCGTCTTCGACCGTATCCGTGAGAACCGCGGCCGGTTGTCCTACGCCACCCCCTCGGTCATCAATGACTCGATCAACCAGACGATCAGCCGGACCGTGCTGACCTCCGGCACCACGCTGCTGGCGGTGGGGATGCTCTACGTCTTCGGCGGCCCGGGCGTCCACGGGTTCGCCTTCGCCATGCTTATCGGCGTGCTGGTAGGAACGTACAGCTCCGTTGCGATCGCCAGCCCGGTGCTGATGCTCGGCGGGTCCCGACATGTCCAGAAAGAAACCGCCGAAACACGATCATCTGAGGCTTCAGACGGGGCCCCGGCTGTGACCGAGAAATAGGATCGACCCGGTGTAGCACGCTTTATTCCTAGCCCGTGGCAAACGGCTGTGTGGCGGGTTTGTCGCAGGCGGTGGCTGTCAAGTCAGTTAGATTCAGCCGACCGGGTAGACGTCAAACCGCAGGCTCTTACCCTTATGGCAGACTGAGGGAGCGGGGCCCGGCAGGGGGGCACCCCGTAACGGTCGTTTGACCACCACGCGGTTCGTGGCCGCCAACAGCGCCGCTTGCAGCAGTTGATCGGCGTCGGGGTCGTCGCCGCAGATCATCCGCAGCACACGCATGGCCTTGCGCTCCGCGGTCTTCCTACCAAGCGGGAACATCGGGTCCAGATACACCACCGCCGGCCGATGCGCAGGAGCTGACATGGCTACTTGCTTCAAGACTGAAACGCTATCACTCCGGGTGATATCGATGCGTGCCGCTATATCAGGGGCCGATTCGCTTGCACGGCGGAGCCCGTCGGCCAATAGGGCGTAGGTTACAGGGTTCCGCTCACAGGCCGACACCTCACAACCCACGGACGCCAGCACCCAGGCGTCCTCGCCCAGCCCCGCCGTGACATCCAGCACCTTGGGCCGATACGGGTTACGCCGCTTGATCCCCACGGCTTTGATCAGGGGTTGTCCCAGGCTCCGCCCCGGTCCCGTGGTGGTGTCGATCGCCGACAGATTACACGCCACGCCACGACCGCCGATCAGGGTCTTCTCGCCGCGGAACACCCGCAACTCCAGCCGCGTTGCCGTCACCACCAGTGCCACGTCGAAATCCCCCGGCAGGGCGTCCGAATCACACAGCGGCGCACCCAGTTCACGGGCACAAACAGACGCGGCGTTGGCGCGGTCTGAACCTTCCGCGTTTAACACGACGCAAAGCGTAGGTTGTACGGCGGATGGGGCATCGGGTGTCAGATGAGACATGACAAAGAATACCCCAAACAGCGGGGTAAAACCGATTTAATTTGGTTTGCTTCGTTTCCTTTAGATGACTTCACATCATCCGCATGTAGGCGCGCGAGTGACCAAGCACCCAGAAGCAGTGCCCCACGTGCGTTTACTTAGCTTGCGGTTGGGCCTCTGCCTGCGCCTCGGCCTCGGCGACCTGCTTCTCGTAACGCAGGCGGTTGGTCTTGTTATCCATCAGGATCAGCAGCCGGTCGTGGTGCTTGCGGGGGATAGCCTCGGTGATCATCTGCCGGGCCTCGGTGATGTGTGTCCG
>JAJDCV010000233.1 GCA_029260675.1 Phycisphaeraceae bacterium | reverse complement strand
CCGGCTGGGTGGGCGTGACCGATACGGCCGCTTGCGAGAGGCTATTGGCAAATAACAACACGGCTAGACCTAAAAGAAACTTGGTCTGATGCATCTTGTATCCCCTTATCAAGGTGCTGTACGGCCCCGTCAAGATCGGGTGACACCTAGGTAAATCATAGCGGTTGTTATTTAAAGTTAAAGGAGTGCATATGTGGATTTAACAATAAAAGGCAAAAAAACGGTGCCGGTTGCGGCCGTTTGTGATTGGTGGGGCGGGGATTGCGGGTGCTGGGGGTAGTTGTGAGTCAGGCGCCCAGGCTTGTGGGCAGGTCGTCGGCGGTGACCGGGGACTGGTCGCCCGAGGTGAGATTCTTTAGCTGCATGCCGCTGTCGTCCACGATCACGGCGAAGCGGGCTTTGGTGGTGGCGGCTTCTTTGAGGAGCTTGCCGACGTTGCGGGTGGTTTTGTAGCTGAATCGTGTGTGGACGCCTTGGCGTCGCAGGGTGGAGGCGAGGCCGGGAACCCGTTTAGCTGCGTCATCGGTTGCGGCGATGAGGAAGGCGTCGGGGATGGCCTCGACGCTGTCGGGGACCAGGCCCTTGTCCTGCATGACCAGGGAGATGACGACGTCACCCATGCCGAAGCCCACGGCCGGGGTCGGGGGGCCGCCGAAGAGCTCGATGAGTTTGTCGTACCGGCCACCACCCGCGACGGCGCGCTCGGCGCCGGTGACTTCGTGGACCTCGAAGACGGTGCCGGTGTAGTAGGCCAGGCCGCGGACGATCCCCAGGTCGTACTCGCACCAGTCGGCGACGCCGAAGGCTTGGAGCTGTGTATCCAGGGCGTGCAGTTCTTCGAGCCCGCCCTCCATGCCCAGTGAACGAGCAAGGTGATCGACGTCGCCAGCGGGGTACTTGCGTCGGCACATCTGCTCGAAACGCTCGACCTTGTGTTCGTCCAGCCCGAGTTCAGCAGCACCCTTGGCGAACTCCTGCGGGTCGATCTTGTCCCGGCGGTCCAGCAGGCCGAACGCTTCGAGCATCTTGTCGTCGGGGACGCCTAGCTTGTTGAGCACCTGCTTGACGACCTCTCGGTGGCTGACCTTGAACTTCAGTTGGGTCGGCGTCAGCCCCACGCTCTGGAAGAAGTCAACCGCGGTGGCGATGACCTCGGCGTCAGCGGAGGCGTCTTCGACGCCGAGCATGTCGATGTTCCACTGCCAGTGCTCGCGGACCCGGCCGCGCTGGGGGCGTTCGGCCCGGCAGAGGTTGGGCGTGCAGAACCACTTGATCGGTTTGGGCAGGCTGTTGGCCCTGGCGGCGACCATCCGCGCGAGCGTCGGTGTGAATTCCGGGCGGATCGCCAACTCCCTGTCGCCACGATCCTGAAAATGGAACAGCTCCGAGACGATCCCCTCGCCGGACTTGGCTTTGTAGAGGTCAAGGGATTCGTAGATCGGGCCGTCCACCTGCTCGAAGCCGTTGCGGATCGAGACGCGGCGCCAGGCGTCGGTCAGGTGGTTGCGCCAGGCCATGTCGGCGGGGTAGAAGTCGCGGGTGCCTTTGGGGGCTTGAAGTTTCATATGTAGGCTTGAGGTTTGAGGCGTGAGGCTTGAGGAGTGCCCCTTGCCTTTAATTACTTCACTTCCCCGCCACGATGTAGGCGATCCAGCAGGGTTCGCTGCCGGTTTTAGTGGTGCGGCTCCATTCGCCGTCGCCCTCACCGTCCTTGTCGGTGCCTTCCCAGTAGATATGGACCTGGCTGAACCCGGCCTCTTCGAGCAACTCGCGTACCTCGGGGATGGTCCAGAAACGCCAGTGGTACTCGAACGCTTTCTTAAGCTTGCTGCCGTCCTTGAACTTGAAGTGGATATAGAAGCTGGCGTCGTGGGTGATCGGGTCGTAAGTCGCCTGCTCCCAGATGTACTTGAAGTTGCCGACCTTGCGGACGTCGTTCTGGTCGTCGGTGATGCACTCGCCGCCACCCATCATGTCCATGACCATGATGCCGTCCTTGGCGAGGTTGCCGTGGGCGGTCTTGAAGTAATCCACCAGCTCGTCGCGTGTCTTGAAGTACCAGAACGAGAAGTTCTGTGCGGCGAGGATGTCGGCCTTGGGCGTGCTGTTGGTGCGGACGTCGTCCTTGATCAGGGTGATCCGTTCCTGCTGCTCTGGATTGAGCTTGGCGAGGTTGTTTTTGCGTCCCCAGTTCAGGGGCTCGTCGTCCAGGTCGATCCCGTAGGCGGTCCGGCCGGCCTGCTTGACCCACTCGCAGCAGACGGCGAACGTGCCGCAGAAGTCTTCGCGCAGCACCTTGGGCTTTCGGCCAAACGCCTCGGTGTAGGCCTGGTCGAAGAAGTCCATCTCGTGCTCGGGCTCCTGGACCGACTTCTGGTACAGCTTGTACTTGTCGGCCTTGTCCGCGAGGGTAGCCCCCCCGGCCTTCCCCCCGGCCTTCCCGGCCTTCTTTTTATCTTTGGTCTTGCTCATGTCGGCATCATATAGACTTGGCCAGCCCGTACAATCACGGGCATGAGGATTATCGCTGGCACACACCGCGGCAGGCGCTACCTGCCACCCAAGGACGAGAAAACCACCCGCCCGATCACCGACCGGGTCAAGCAGAGCCTGTATGACCGGCTGTGGTCGATGGGGGCGCTGCCTGAGCCCCCCGAAGAGAAATCGGCGTTCCGCCCGCCCCCGGAAGCTGCCCCCCCGGAAGCTTCCCCAGATGATCAGCCAGCCGACGCTGACACCCCGTTACCCCCGGTTCCCTCGGAACCTTTTGAGGTCTTGGATATTTTCTGTGGCACGGGCAGCCTTGGCTTGGAAGCCCTGTCACGGTGGGCGGACCGGTGCACGTTCGTCGATATGGATCGCGACGCGGTGGGTCGCCTTGAGCAAAATCTGACCGACCTGGGCCTGGGCGACCGGGCGCGGGTGGTCAAGGCCAGTGCCCTGAACCCGGTCTGGCTGGCACAGCTCAAACCCGATTCGATCGCCCTGATCTTTTTGGACCCCCCGTACGCGATTTCCGAAGACGAGAAGGGACGGCAAGACCTGGTCGCCTTGATGGGAGAACTCCGCCGCGTTGCCGCCCCGGGGTGCTTCCTGACGTTGCGAACCGCCAGCGAGGTCACCCCCGACGCTGCCGAGGGTTGGGACGGGCCGATGAGCCATAGTTACGGGTCGATGACGCTGCACTTTTTCACCAGCCAAACACCTTCATAAAAATGCGTACCACCTCGACGTAGGCGTTGCCCCAGGCCTCCTGGCGGAAGAACGTGGTGGGGTTATGCGGCGAGCCGATAAACGGGCGCAGCACCCAGCCCATCTGGATACCGACGAAGGCGTAGATGACCAGCCAGAGGCGGACCATGACGCGGTGGCGGGGATTGCTCGCGATCAGCGGTCGGTAGAGCCTTAACAGCAGGAGCTGCGCGGTGACGCTGGCGGAGCCGAACATCAGGGTGTTGAAGAGCAGGGCCGACTGGTAGTCCGCGCTCGATGCGTACCAGAGGGCGGTGAACGGGGCGAAGGAGGCGAGGACGACGGTCAGGGCGGCCTGGGTCGCGACCAGGGCGCGCAGGGCCTTGGCGAAATCGTCGCGCAGGCCCAGGAGGGTATTGATCACGAAGAAGCTGGGGAGGCTGATGGCGAAGGTGAGTGCCAGCAGCAGCGGGACCTTGGCCGCCGAGTAGACGACCTGCCAGAAGCGTTCGCCGGTGACCCCGCCGAAGCTGCCCATGACCGCGCCGTAGAGGAATCCGAAGACGACCATCAATAGGATGATCTGCCTGGGTCCGTGCGCGCGGCCGACCACGACCCTCGGGCGGGCGCGGAGCAGGTCGTCGATGCCGATGAGAAGTGTTCGCATGGTTCAGATGAAATAGTCTTTGCGCGTGTGATACAGATTCTTTTTAATCCATGGGTGACCGCTTTGCCCTCAGCCCCCGGCTTTGCTGGGGGATTGGCCGTGTTGGGGGGCACGAGTTTCTATCGTAAACCGTATGAGTCAGGCACCGAAGAGCTTGGCGATCGCGTCCAGCACATCGATGAAGAAGTTGCTGTCGCGTTCACGGAACCAGGTGAAGGGCATGTCGGGCTTGCCGATGAACGGCCGAAGCACCCAGCTCATCTGCGCCCCGACCAGCGAGAAGACGATCACCCAGACCCTGAACACGGACCTCGCCCGGTTGCTGGTGCCTTCACCGACCGTATCGAGCACGCCGGCGGGGTTTTCCTCCGCTCCTTCGTCGTCGGACTCGTCTCCGTCGTCTTCAAGGGCCTCCATCAACTGTTGGGGCGTGTCGATCACCTCCTGCGCGAGTATCAGGCGGTGCAGTGTCCGCAGCAGGAACGCCAACCCCAGCACACCCGCCATCGCCGCGGCCAATACATTCAACAGCTTCATGAACGGGTAGCTCTCCGTGCTGACGCTGAAAAAGACGATGATCGGACCGAACGAGGCCAGCACCGCCAGCATCACACCCAACATCGCCACCAGCAGCCGGATCACCGACACAACCGACAGGCGTGAACCCACCAGGGCGTTGAAGACGTAGAGCGACGGCAGCGTCACCGCCAGGGTCAGGAAGAACAGCAGCGGCAGCTTCACCGCGCTGGCGAGCATCTGCATGTAGGCGTCGTTGTCTGTGCCCCCGGTGCGGATCACGGCATACGCACCCATGCACACGCCGTAGACCGCGCCCAGAAACACCGTCACGACCGACAGCCCCCCGATCGGGGTCTCAATCCGCCCGTCCTTGATGGCAGACATCCGTGTCGCGTCGCCGCGCAGGATCCCGTCCAGTTGCTTGAAGCTTTTGATCATCGCGATCGCCTCCAGAAAAGGCCCACCCCTTGTCGGGCGGTGCTGTTTTGAAATGTCGCACGGGCCGAAGTGTATTTGCAATGAGCCGAATCAGGACTGTGACCGCAGCTAATCATGACAAGCCTAAGGAACATACGCAACGCAAAGCCGATCAGTTCATCGGGCCGGGCAAACACATGCAAATATTCTGACCACCTGTCCCCGCGTTGTCACCCACCACCGATCCGGATAGGATTCCCCCGGCTCCGATCAAAGCCCGGCCCCTAAAGCCCACGGATTCTATCCGTGGGACGCAGAGGACCCCCATGTTTAACAATCTAAGCGATAAATTCGAAGGCGCGCTTCGCCGGCTTTCCGGCCGTGGCAAGATCAGCGAGGCCAACGTCCGCGAGGCGATGGAGGAGGTCCGCACCGCGCTGCTGGAGGCGGATGCGCACTACGAGGTCGTCGAAGCGTTCACCGAGGCGGTGTTGCAGAAAGCGATCGGTGAGGAAGTCTTGTCTTCGCTCAAGCCCGCGCAGCAGATGATCGGGATCGTCAATGACGAGCTGGTCCGAGTGCTCGGTGGCGAGGATGACGAAACCAGCGCGGACCCGACCCAGCCCGAGGTTGCGCCGATCATGTACGTGCATCCCGGGCCGACCGTCATCATGATGGCGGGGCTGCAGGGGTCGGGGAAGACGACGACCTGCGGGAAGCTGGCGGGGTATCTCAAGAAGCGCGACAAGCAGGTGATGCTCTGCGCGGCGGACCTTCAGCGCCCGGCGGCGGTGACACAGCTGGAGGTGCTGGCCAATCAGGTGCAGGACGAGGCCCCGGGTTCCGGGAGCGTGCATTTTTATTCTGAGCCCGACAAGGTCGCCGAGTACGGCAAGGCGGTCGGGGCGGCGGTCACGGTCTGCCGAAACGCACTCAAAGCCGCGCAATCCACCGGCTGCGACGTGCTGATCCTCGACACCGCCGGTCGGCTGCACATCAACGACGACCTGATGTGCGAGCTTCGGCAGGTCAATACGGCCGTCAACCCCCACCAGATCTACCTGGTCATCGACGCCATGACCGGGCAGGACGCGGTCAACTCCGCTAAGGCCTTCAACGATCAGCTCGAGCTGGACGGCGTGGTGCTGACCAAGTTCGATTCGGATACCCGGGGCGGCGCGGCGCTATCGGTCAAGCAGATCACCGGCAAGCCGATCAAGTTCATCGGCGTCGGCGAGAAGCTCGATGCGCTCGAAGAGTTCCACCCCGCACGGATCGCGTCACGGATCCTGGGGATGGGCGACATCGTTTCACTCGTCGAAAAAGCCCAGGAACAGGTCAGCGAGGAAGACGCGCTTGCGCTTCAGGAGAAGATGGCCAAGGGCAAGATGACCATGGACGACTTCCTCAAGCAGCTGCGCATGATGCGGAAGATGGGCTCGATGAAGTCTCTGCTTGGGATGCTCCCGGGTATCGGCAGCCAGCTCAAGGACATCGACCTGGACGACAAAGAGATCAACCGCACCGAGGCGATCATCCAGTCGATGACCCGGCAGGAGCGCCAGGACATCGACATCCTCACCGCCAGCCGGCGTCGGCGGATCGCCAAGGGCGCCGGGGCCGATCAGCAGGCGGTGGGCAAGCTGGTCAAGGGTTTCGAGATGGTCTCCAAGATGGGTAAGCAGATGTCCGGGATGGGAGCGCTTGGGAAGATGAAAGCGATGCGCGGCATGGACCCCGCCTCAATGGGCGCCCCAGGGATGGGCGGCATGCCCCGGATGAAGGGCTCGACCAAGCAGAAGCCCAAGTTCAAACAGCGCAAGAAGAAGCGCCGGTGAGATAGCACACGACACCACCCCTGCCCGCCGGCCCCAACCACATATCCACACACGATCCTCTGAGCTGAGACGTTTGTCTGCCTGATCACAAAGACCATATTTAAGTTAAATATGGATATACAAGCATTCAATCTTACGGGCGGATTCATACAGGGGATCTGACATTGAGGGGGGTTTTCGAGGCCTGAGCGATCCTGCGCCACGCCAGGCAATAAGCGTTCGCCACGGGCCCGCGCTATTGCCTCGGTAAGCATATGCCGATAAATTAGTGCAGGTTATGAACGCACACCCGCCCATCTCCAGCGTCGCCGTTAGCTGAGGGGACGACCCCCACACCCGCCCTGCCGACTCCCCCGGCCCCTCCGGTCTCCCCCGGATACACCGGTCTCGGCAAGCGTTATCCTTCACAATCCAAAGCACCCCAGGCCCCGGTCCATGCCGTGGCCCGTCATCACTCGATACACACCATGACCACCACACCCCCCGAAACCGAACTCGCCAAACAGTACCGGCCCGAGGACGTCGAATCCCAGGTCGCTAAACGCTGGCAGGACGCCAACGCCTTCCACGCCGAACCTAACCCGCCCGGCGACAGCCCCGACACTCAGGCCTCAGACCCCAAGCCTCAGGCCTATGCCATCGTCATCCCCCCGCCGAACGTCACCGCGGCGTTGCACATGGGCCATGCCCTGAACAACACGCTGCAGGACATCCTGATCCGCTGGCACCGGATGCTCGGGGACAACACGATGTGGATGCCCGGCACCGACCACGCGGGGATCGCCACGCAGACCGTGGTTGATAAACGCCTGCAGGCCGAGGGCGAGCCGGCGTTGAAGGATTACAAGAAGATCGAGGCCCAGGGCAAGGGCGGGCGCGAGCAGTTCATCCAGAAGGTGCAGGCCTGGAAGGATGAATACGAGGGCGTGATCACCGGGCAACTCAAGAGCATGGGCTGCTCGTGTGACTGGGAACGTCAGCGGTTCACGATGGACCCGACCTGCGCCAAAGCCGTGCGCGAAGCGTTCTTTAGGCTATTCAAGGACGGGCTGATCTACCGCGGCAAACGCCTGGTAAATTGGGACCCCGCCACGCAGACCGCGCTGGCGGATGACGAGGTCGAGTCGCAGGACGTGGACGGGCACTTCTACTACATGAAGTACCCGGTCATTGATGATGAAGGCAATCCGACCGGGGAGCACGTCACCGTCGCGACTACACGCCCTGAAACCATGCTAGGCGATACGGCGGTGGCGGTGAATCCGCGAGACACCGCGCGCGGCCACTTCATCGGCAAGCGCGTGGAACTGCCCATCGTCGGCCGACACATCGAGATCATCGGCGATGAGTACGTCGTCATCCCCGACCCCGAGAGTGACGACGCCAAGGCCAAGATGGCCAGCGGGTTCCTGAAGGTCACCCCCGCCCACGACCCCAACGACTGGGAGATCGGCCAACGCCAGGCACTGGACGTCATCAACGTCATGGCCCCCGA
>JAJDCV010000232.1 GCA_029260675.1 Phycisphaeraceae bacterium | reverse complement strand
CGGACGGCGCGAAGAAGAACAAACCCAAGGGCGCGTTCAACGGCGTAGACGTCGGCTCACCCGGGCGCGTCCCGACGGCACCGGCAGACCCAGAATAAAAACACTACCAATTGGAACCCGACAATGCCCCGATATAACCGGATTACCCGTGCGCTGCCCGCATTCATCGCAGCGCTCTTCACAGTTGTACCTACCGCTTCGGCCTGGCACGACGAGGGGCATTACTACGCGGCGGTCGCGGCGGTGAAGTCGATGCCCGAGGACGTCCCGGCGTTCTTCCGCGAAGGTTTCGCGGCGGTCGGGCACGGCTCGATCGACCCGGACGTCTTTAAGAACCCTGGGCTGGCACAACTCAATCACTGCGAAGCGCCCGAGCATTACCTGGACGTCGAGATGCTGCGGGGCCGGGAACTGCCGCCGCTGCGGTACGACTACATCAAGCTGTGCGATGAGTTGGACATCGACCCGACCAAGGCCGGCACGCTGCCTTACAGCATCAGCGAGTGGACCCAACGGCTGACGATGGCGTTCGCCGAGCACCGGGCCAACCCGGACAACCCCCACATCCGGGCGAAGTGCCTGGTGTTCGCCGGGATCCTTTCGCACTACGCCGCCGACCTGCACATGCCGCTGCACACGTCGATCCACTGGGACGGGCGGGCCGTCGAAGATCAGCCCTATGTCCGCACGGGTATCCACAACAAGATCGACGCCCTGCCGACCAAGGTGCCTTACAACGAGTTGTTTGTCGAGCCTCTGCCGACGGCGCTGTCTTCGCCGGACGTGTTCACGTTTACGATCGACGAGTTAGCCAAGAGCCACGCGCAGGTCGAGCGGGTGTACGAATTAGAGCCGATGTTGCCCGAGTGGTCGGACCTGACCCCGCTGACGGGCGAGGTACTAGATTTCACGATCCAACGGCAACGTAACGCGGCGGCGTTTGTCGCCGACCTGTTCCTGAGCGCCTGGCGCAATTCGGCGGAGGTCCAGGCTCCAAACTGGCTTGACCGCAAGGTGTTCGATGAGACGTTCGACCCGGCGGTGGTGCCGTCGCAGCCCGGGCAGTGAACCCCGTCAATTGTTTGATTCCCGAGTATTGATCCGCGGCGGCTACAAAAATGCCCGCGCACGCTACACTTGGATCGAGAACGCTCTAACGCACGGATCTACGATCCGCCGCTAAACGGCAAGCCCGTGTGCTGCCGCAAGGTTGATCTGTGCTAAGAACGCAGGCTTTGCAGGCGCACGGGCTAATCAGAAGTCGTGTCAGTTCGATCGGTTCGGCTGCCCGGGGGTGGATGCGGCGGTGATGTCGGTCTCGTCGTCGGGCGTCTGTTCATCGATGTCCAGCCAGGCCCTGATCGTCATGCGTGTCGCCTCGGGTATCAGGTCCGCCTTGGCCTGGGTGACGGTGTCCATCTCCTCGCGGGAGCGCCAGCAGAACTGATCCCAGTTGATGTCATTGAAACTGTCGGCCCACTCCCAGGCCCTGGGGCCGGCGCGGTCGACCAGCATGCGCAGGACGTCGCCCTGGATCTCAGACTCGACCGAGAAGTAGCGTTTGCGGAACCGGGGGTCGGCGAGTTGTTTGATCGTGCCGGGGTCTTTCTCGTAAACCAGCACGAGCAGCGCGTCGGTGGCCCATTGCATCTGCTCGGTGTTCAGGTGCCCCGCGCCCTGTGCCAACTCACCGAGCGCCTGGGACGCCAGCGCCAGCGATTTTTGTTTATAGGTATAGGCTTCACGGTTACCGATATTCGCCAACAGGCTGGCGGCGATATAGGAGGAAAAAGGCGCGGGTTTCTCGGGGAAGGTCAGCCGGCCGTACCGCCCATCTTTTACACCAAACAACTCGCCGCGTAGGAACGGTTCGGCGATCGGGGGGCCGACCTGCTTCCAGGCGTGGGAGAGCATCCAGGGCCGTTCCTGGAATGCCTTGGAAAGATCCGCGCGGTAATCGACCATGGGTTGCTGTGCGACGCCCATGGGGAAGAACGTACGGACGTTCAGCGCAGCGGGTGTCACGCGGAACCCGCCCGCCGCCGCGGGGATGGTCCCGTCGCCTATGAATTTGTGTTCGCCACGGACGATCAGTTGGGGGCTGATCGGGCCGGGATTCGCCTTCTGTATCCGGCTGAGTTGCTCGAAGCCATCGACGAACGAGGCGCTGTCCGCCTTGATGTAGTCGGCGTAGGCCTTGACCCAGTCGTCGAATGCCAGGGGGTGCTGCGGCGCGACGTAGGGACGAAGCATCGCCAGCGGGTCGTCGGCGTCGCGTGGCGTGACCTCTTGCAGACCGACTAACGCGGAGGGCATCGGCAGGCCAAACGAAAGGATCGGTGCGTCTTGATCGCCGGGATTATCCATCCCGACCGATGTCCCACCGCCTGAACGGTCCGGGTCCGACGCGGCCGCGCGCCAGACCGGGTGGATCGGTGTCAGGAACAATTCGGCCGACAGTAACGGCGACGCTTCAGCGCTGCCGGTGCCGGGCAACGCACGTAACGCGGCGCACCAGTCGGCGAACTCGCGCACCGTCTGGGGAGAGAGTTTATCCGTCTCGAACCGGTCGATGAGTTGGCCGCTGGCCGCGTCCACCGCACGCAGGCTCACGCCGGGCATCGAGTTGTCACCGGTCCACGCCCGACCGACGACAAGCACCGCGCCGCCCAGGGCCGAGCGGTCAATCGACCCGTACTGTTGGGTGTCGTCCATCCAGAACCGTCGCGAGACCACATCGGTCCCGTCGGCCGCCTGGTCGCCGGCCTGAGCGAGTTGCTCGGCCAGTTCCGGGGCGCGGTAGAACAGCACGGGTTGGTCGACCGGGTAGATCGGGCCGACCACTACCAGGCTCGGCGCTTCGCCGGCGTCGGTTGAGTCGGCCATGCCGGTAGGCATGCGAGGTTCCAGGTAGTTCTTCAACGCGGTGACGAACAGGTCGGCCTGCTCCACGGCCGCACCGGCGTCGGCGGTGGCGAGCAGGTGTGAACGCCCGGCGGAGATGTCGGTCGCCCAAAGCGATAGACGATCGCCGCGGGACGTGGTCGAATCCACGAGCCTTAACTGCACCTGTGCCTGCGATCCGAAATAATCCGCTGCGTTGCCCGGCATCGCCGAGGCTCCGATGAAACTCCGAAGCGATGCGCGGTCCACGACTGTCACGCCGGGTGTAGACGACAGCAACTCGATCAGACGGTCACTGAGCGCAACCGACGGGAGCCCGGAGCCCGCGTAGCTCAACTCGTTGATCCCCAATGACACACGCAGGCTGTCCAGGCCGAGCTCGGGGGTGACGCGCGCGGTGGTACCGGCAAAGGGGAATGCGGTCAGCACCGTCAGCGTGCCGTGCCCCTTCACCCAGGCGTCAGCGTTCACCATCGGGGCGGCGCCCGCGGCGCCGGCTTGAACCAGCGAGACCTCGTAAGACACGCCAAGGCCGTTGGCCGCGTCGGGGTCGGTGTATCCGGTGCTGTCGGCGGGGAGCAGTGCGACCAGTGTTTCGCCGCCTTGCCCGTCGATCCGGCGGACCGCGATCTGGACCTGCCCGGCAAACCGGTCGAGCCCGGCGATCAAAGCGGTGCTGTCCCACGCGAGGTGGACCCGTCCGTCGTAGGCCGTCGCGGTGATGTGGCTGAGCACCGGGGGCGTGATGACTTCCGCCGATTGTGTCGGCTCGCCGTTGGGGGTGAACATCACGACACGGGAGACCCCGGCCTGACCGTCCGTGCCCCAGGATCTGGACACTGAGCTAAATTGTTCATCACCCGGTGTCATCCGGAAGTCCAGCCTGTTGGCGTAGGCGAAAGGCGCCGCGCCGACCACCGTCACGCCGGGCTTGCCCAGCCGATCGAGTTCACTGCCGACCCACTGCATCTGCCAACGTCCCTGGCCCTGTGAGTCCAGCTCCACAGCCACCGGGCGGTAGACCGACGACTCGATGACCATGGGTAGACCCGTCGGCAGGTCCGGCAGTGCCTGCCTGATCGGGCCGTCCGCCACGACCTGCCACAGCAGCACACCCTCCCACCCGGGGGCATCCAGCCGGGCGCCGATGCGAATCCCCGGCAGGGGTTTGTCTTTGGCGCGCGGTGTCCAGGTCACTTGCCCCTGATCCACGACCGGGGTGGAGACATGATCGAACCCGGCCGACGGTGTGTCGAACAAACGCTTGCCGTCGCTGTCGAAACCCGACAAGCGGTAGTGAAGCTGATTCGTATCAAGCCTATCCAACTCCGCGTCGAACAACTCGAAAGTCAGCGAGCCGGTGGCGCTGTCGAAGCCTTGCACTTTTACGCGGTCTGCTTGTGTATAGGATCCATCGGCGCTAAGCGATCGGTAGAGCGTGACCGAGGTCGCCATGCTCAGCCGGCGGTCGTTGGTCTTGGAGGCGGGCTCGACGCGGACCTGGAAGGTGATCCGCAACCCGTCCTGCGCGTCGGCCTGGATAAGGGTCTTGGCGAGCTCGGCACCGCTGAGTTGTGACGCGTCGGCCGGTAGCCAGGTCACCGCGGCGTTGGCGTCTTGCGTGCGTGCGACTTCAACCGGGGCTTGCATGCGGTCGTCACGGGTCTCGCCGGCGATCATGCCGCTCATGGTGTCCAGCGTGTCGCTGTACTCGGTTTTGAGCACGTGCCAGGCCACCGAGGCACCCACGCCGAGTGTCACGACCGCGATCCCCAGGCCGATCAGCAGCTTCATCATGCCGCCGCTGCCGCCGCCGAAGTTCATCTTCTTGCCGGAGTACACCTCGTACAGCCGGGTCATCCGGTCGTCGACTTCCTGTGAAACCGACTGGTCTTCGCTGACCGACTGATTGATCGCGGAGCGGCCACTGGTCGAGCCACCGCTGCTGGCGGGATTGATCGCGGTCCGGCCGGCGGTTGAGCCTTGAAGGGTCGATCCGTCCAGGGAAGGCTGGTCCAAGGCCGACAGATCGCTGAGGTCTAATTCCGGCTCCGTGCCCTGGGCCCCGCCGGCAGTTCCGGGTGCACCCGACCCCATGGCCGGGACCGTCAAAGGCTCACGGCAGGACGGGCATCGGACGGTCTGGCCCGCCAACTGTTGGGGAGCCTCGAATGCCGAACCGCAGCCACAGGTCACCTTGATTTTCATGTCACAACCCAGTTCGTGCAGGAAATGTCCCGGTCCCCGGCCGCGAGTCCTTACCCACCGACCGCTGATACGGCCGGGCAGGATCGTCTGCACCCACAACCCTGCTCGGCGGCGGTGATTATAACGACAAATCAATGTCAAAGTAAGGATCAAAGTAAGGCCTGTCCCACATCTGTGGAACCCTGGCGTAGGACCCCTTGATATGCGGGCAATTACCTATCTTTACATGGTTAAACGGCAAAATACCTCGCCTGAAACCCGTGGCCCGCCTAGATTCGCGCGGGGACGATGTGAAGTTCTGATTAAACCGATCGGGCCGGTTGTAATCGCCCAGAATTAGGGTACATTAGTCGGACCTGGGGTGGGAGAAAGACCCCTGGGAGGGAAGCTGAGAGGAGAAACCGTTCTTTTGGGAGAAAGACGGATCGGGAGAAAGACGGAGACGGAGAAAGACGGAGAGGAGAGAGGCAGGGAAGCACTTTGGGGAGAACAGCAGGGATGCCCAACTCAGCTTCCAAAAAGCCCCGGCGCAAGCCGGGGTTTTTTTGTGCGCGGACTTTTGGGTTGTGTAATTGAGAAGAAGAAAAGAAGAAGTAACCACAGAGAACACAGAGGGCGCAGAGGAAGACGGGGAGGGATAACCGCGAAGGCGCGAAGAGACAGAGGAAGAGTTTGACAGGATGACAGGATGTTCTGGATAAGAAGAGCATGCTGGTAATAGCCCGCATGATCCTGTCCATCCTGTCATCCTGTCCACATTCTTTGTCTTCTT
>JAJDCV010000231.1 GCA_029260675.1 Phycisphaeraceae bacterium | reverse complement strand
AATCGAGATTAATCTCTTCGCCTCACTCGGCGTATCAAGCATCAGGTTGTGTGATCACGTGGCTTAGGGCCTCCTTTCGTTCGTCTATCCACCTATATTATCGACGCCAGGGCGGCATGAGTCAAGCATATTTTTGGCCCGATTTTCCATTTGATCCACGACACCGGTTAGACTGCCCCCATGCCTGAGCCGAGCATCCCCCCCAATGACACTAAATCGGATCCAGGCAAGGCCGACCACTGGCCGCGTTTCATTGGGCAGCTCGCCCAGGACCTGAAGCTGGCTGCGGTGTGCATGGCGGCCCTGTCGGTGGTCCGTGCGGTCCTCATCGGTATCTTCCATGACCAGATGTCGCCGGATAGCGGCTCCAGCGACCTGATTCTGATTATGCTCAACGGGATGCGTTTCGACTTCCGCATCACCGCCATAGTGGTCGCGCTGCCGATGCTGTTGAGCCTGGCCTGCCTGCTCGTCGACGTCACTCGCTCGGCGCGGCTTGTGCGCAGGATCACGCTCGCGCTGTTCCTGATCGCCACCTTGATCATCGCCGTGATCGACATCGGATACTTCGGTGAGTACCACGACCAATTCAACCACTGGATACTCGGGGCGATCTTCGATGATCTCGGTGCCGTGGTCGTTACGGCATGGAAACAATACCCGGTCCTTTGGGCCCTGCTTGGGCTGGGCGTGGCGTCGGTGACACTCGTCTACGGCGCAGGCCGATGGGTCATGGGCCGTACCACCCAACCCCGCCTGCTGGAGCGTCTCACACGGGCTCAGGCCACACGTATCCTCACGCTCGCGTTGCTCGTTGTCTGCTACATCTTCGCGGTACGTGGGTCGATCACCAACCGCCCCGTGCAGGAGAAGGACGCAGCCGTCTCTCGCGACACCTTCCTCAACCGCACCGTGGTCAACCCCTACACCGCGCTGCGTTACGCGATCAAGAACTACCGGCTGTTGACCTCGGCCGCCGGGCTGGCTGTGTATCTGCCCGACGGCGACATCCACGCCGCGGCCCGGCTTGTCGCGGGTGACGACCGCGAGATCCACAGCATCGACGACGCACTACGCCACATCGCCGCCGGACCTAAAGGCGCCCCGCCTCGCCACATCTTCCTGCTGGTGATGGAAAGTTACGACGCCTGGCCGACGCTTGATCAGTACGCCTCGCTGGGCTTGTGCGAAAATGTCAAGCAGCTTGGCCGGGACGGCGTCCACGTGCGGGCTTTTCTGCCAGCTTCCACCGGCACGATGGTCAGCTTCGCGCCGATCATCACGGGGCTGGCCGATACCGGCGTGATGACCAACTACCAGCCCTCGGCCCGCACGCCCTACGCCAGCTCGATCGCCCCGATCTTCAAACGCCTGGGCTACGAAACCAACGTGTTCTACTCCGGCTACCCCTCGTGGCAACTCATCGGCGACTTCTGCATCGATCAGGGCTTCGACAATGTTTACAGCGGCGCCGACATCGGCTCATGGGCCCACACCAATGAGTGGGGCGTCGACGATGAGGATCTATTAGATTACGCTGTCAAAACGCTCGACGATGACCGTCCCAGCTTCAACATCATCCTGACGACGACGTTTCATCCGCCTTACGACATCGACGTCTACGGCAAAGGATTCTCGCTGCACGAGGCACCCGCCGTACTGCGTGACAAGTTCGCCGGCTCGAACATCAGCCTCCCCGAGCTGGGCCACCTGTGGTACTCCGATCAGTGCATCGGCCGCTTCGCCAAACAGGTAACGGACAAGTTTACCGATTCGATCATCGCGGCTACGGGCGACCACTGGTCGCGGCGCTTCATCGCGGCACGCCCGACACTGTATGAGCGATCCTCCGTGCCGCTGATGCTGTACGGGCCGAGTGTGCTCGACGGCGTAGCTCGCCCCGAAGCGATGGCCGGTTCGCATCTGGACATCTGCCCGACACTGATTGAGCTGGCGGCACCCCAGGGCTTTGAATACCACGCGATCGGGCGGGACATGCTTGTGCGGAGGCGCAATCCGCTGGGGTTCAGCCGTGTGAGAGTGATCGGGCCAGACTTCATCATGGACACGGATGGCCGGCACGTGATCAAGCGGATCCCCGGCCGGAAGCTCCCATCGCCGCTGCCGGATCGCGATGACCTGCTGCGACGCCACGCGGCGGTGCAGGCCCTGGCGTGGTGGCGGATCATGCGGGGCACGGAATTGCCCGACGAGCCCATGCCCGCTGTCGATGTTGTTGTGACGCGCCGGTCGCGTTGAGCCGTAACGCTTGATGGGTGTTGCCAGTCTCTGTCTGTACAGTGGCGCTTCTATTCTGACTGCGGTGATTGAAGCTAATACGGATCACACTTTCAAACGGCGTGTTTGTCCCTCAGCCCCCGGCTTTGCCGGGGGGTACAGGTCACCTCGTGCGTGCGTATCCCCCGGTGAAGCCGGGGGCTGGGGATAGAAAAGATACAAAACGGAAACCGTATTATTCCTGCGCCGGCAGGGCATACAGTGTCGCGCTTCGGCCGACGGTTTCGAGCGTTTGCCACCCGGTGGCGATCAGGCGGGAAAGCGTCTGCTCGGTCACGTCGGGGTCGTGGCCGTAGGTCCCATGCAGGCGTGCGAGTTCGGACCAGTGGACCCATATATGCGTGACCCCAGCCGAGCGCAGCGCCTGATTGACCCGTGCCGGGTCGTCTTGGATTCCGCCCGTCTCACGGATGATCTTGCCCAAAGGCGCGTCATCAAACGCCGTGGCGTAAAGAAAAGGCCGACGCAGGTACAACAGCCCGGAGTTGTCCGCGACCAGCAACGTCTTGCTGTTTTCAGGCAGCCGATTGATCGGATGTGTGTCCAGTGCATCGGGATGGGTCGTGATCTGCGCGTTGACCGCCACCCACAACGGGGTCTGCAAGACTTCTCCATTGGCGGGATCACGTACCGTCCGGGTCTGGCTGATCAGGGTCGCAAAACTGATCAGACCCAGCGTGACAACCAGGGCCGAACCAACCACCGGCGCGACGGTGGGGGCCCGTTGTTTCGTCAACGCCACCAACCGCCCGTATCCAAGCCCCACGATCAGGCCGGCCGGCAACACCGTCGGCAGCAGGAACCGGCTCTGCATGTGGGTCGCGAACATCCAGAACAACACCTGCATACCCAGCATCAATAACAGCCCACCGGCAAACCGGCGTGTATCCTTGTGAATCAGCAACAACACCCCCCCGACCGCCACCACGATCCAGAGCGTCGGGACGCCGCCCTCGGTCTCGAACCGCGCCACGTTCTGCATCTCGCGCGGCGTGGGTTGCCCACCGACCGCGCCGTACCCGGTGTTGAATAGCCACTGCCTGCCCAGCGCATCGAGCCGGCCTTCCTGCTTAGGCGACAGGCCGTGGGCCGTGTCCCACCGGTCCACCCGTTCGGCGTCCCAGTGGCCCGCGCCCAAACGTTCGGCCGCGAACGGGAAAACCGGGTTGCCGGTCCAGGTGTAGTTGCGCGCGAAGTAGGGCGTCAGCATCAACGCACCCGCCAACGCCGCGATGGCCGGGAGTTGCAGATCTACCCATTTCTTACGGCCGGCTTCAGAATGACCGCGTCGGTTCAATCTCAATAGCAGGATCAACCCGACCGGCACGGCGACCATCACCCCGGCGGTGAGCTTCGCCAACGTCGCTGCCCCAACCAGCAATCCCGCCGCCATAGCGCCACGCGGGGTCGTACCTGCTTCACCGAATATCACCAACAAGGCCGCCGATCCGAACGCCAGCACGCCCATCTCGTTGTACGCCATCGACCCGGTGATCGTCACCCAGGGCAGCGCCAGAAACAACCCCGCGGCCCCGACACCCACCGCCGCGGTTGTCTTCGCCGCCACCGTCTTCCCGATCGCCGCCGCCGCCAGCAGCGTCAGCGTCACGTGAAACAGTTGGCAGGTGTAAACCGCCTCCACCACCGACCCGCTGAGCAATCCGATCAGCGCGTACCCCGACTCGATCAGGCTCGGCAGGAAGCTGTAAACATTGTGTTCCAACCCCGACATCCGCCCGGCCGCGATCCACTCGCGGGGCAGTTGCAAGTGATAACTCGTTACGTCATACCCATACGCCTCGACCCGCCAGAGGCTCCCCGGCGGGCAGCACGCCGCCACCAGCAGCAACGCCAACCCCGGCACCAGCAGCAACACGCTCCAGGGCACCACAAGCCCGCGCCGCTCACGGGGCCCCTCATCTTTAGTGGGAAGAAACTTCAACAGATTCAATAAGCAGCCGGCCCCAAACACCGCGACCCCGGCGTTCTGCGTCAACCACCCGGCCCAGGCGGCAAGCCAGTTCACCATCAACAGCCCGGCGATCCCCAAGGCCAGCTCTTCGATCACACGGCTGCCACGGCCGGGTAAGAACAGCAAACGCAACGCGTATCCGTATCCCGCGGCCCCGATCCAGATCGCCCCCAACACCGGCATCGACACCGCGAATGTGGCCAGCACATCTGAGAACGCCTGGGGTTGCTGCGGCTTCACACCGTTCTGTGTCAGCAGCCAAAGCGCCAACACCAGCGCCGCCACCGCGCAGGCGACCACGCGCTGCGCACCGGTTCGTCGGATCGTGCCTGTGTCATTCACGGGTAGAAGTGTACCCCGGTGGGGGGATCACGTATCAGGGGCTGGTGGCGGCCGGCTTGTCCTGCCCGGATCCGGTCCCGTCCACCCCCACACCGGGCGGTGGCTTCACCGGGGCCTGGGCAGGGCCGGCCTTGGCCCCCGTATCCTCGTCCAGGTCGAACAGCCGCCGAATCGCCGCGGCGTAAAACCCAAGGGGCGCGTCGCTGTGGTGCTGATTCAACTGGCTAAGCGGCAGGTGCAGGATCTTGTTGATCAGGCGGTGCGTGTGCTCGCCCAAAGCGTCGTCCAGCGCCTGCGGATCGGGGTGCTGGCCTAGTTTCTTGAGCGTGCGCTCCCGCTCGTCCCGGCCGAGCTCATTGAGTTTGTCACGCAGCTTCTGGATCAGCTGGCCCAGGTCCGCGTGGGTGATCTGGCTCATGCAGGCGGTCACCGCGGCAGCGACGTGTTGCTCGCAGGCCTGCGCCTGATCGCCTCGCTGCCCAAGGCTGCTGGCGACGACCGACTGAAGGTCGTCGATGTTGTAGAGATAAACGTTGGTCATCGACCCCAGCTCCGGGCTTGCGTCGCGCGGCATCGCCAGGTCGATCACGAACATCGGCCGGTACCGCCGGCGCTTGAGGATCGGCTTGAACCGTTGCGGGGTGAGGATCGGCTCGGTCGACCCGGTGCAGGTGACCACGATGTCGGCTTCCGCCAGCAACTCGTCGCGCTGCTCCCAGGGCTGCGCCCCGCCGATGCTCGCCGGCAGGTGGATCGCCTCCGCCAACGCCTGGGCGTTTTGGTGAGTCCGGTTGACCAGCCACAGCCGGTGAGGTTTTAGGCCCATCAAGTGACGCAGCGTCAGCTTGGCGATCTCACCGGCGCCGATCCCAAGCACGGTCTTGTCGGCGAAATCCGCGAAGACCTGCCTCGCCAGGTCCGCCGCGACCGAGCCCACAGACACACGCCCGGCATCGATCCCGGTCTCGGTCCGCGCATGCTTGGCGGTTGCGATCGCGTGTTGAAACACCTTGTGAAGCACCGGCCCGGCGGCGGCGGCCTCCGCAGCGGTCTGGTACGCCCGCTTGACCTGCCCCAACACCTGGGGCTCGCCCAGCACCATCGAGTCCAGCCCGCAGCAGACACGGAACAGGTGCGCCACCGCCTGGTCCTGCTCGCGGTGGATCGACGCCGAGGCGACCTGCCCCATCGGCACACCGAACCGCTCAGACAGGAAGGTCAGAAGGTCGTCGCTCTTGGGTTTGCCGTGCAACGGACGGGCGGCGTACAACTCGAAACGGTTGCAGGTCGACACGATCACGCACTCGCACCCCGGGAACCGGGTGCGGAAAGCCTCAAGGTGCGAGCCGGTATCTCCAGCCGACGCGAAACACTCCCGTAACTCAACCGGCGCGGTGCGGTGGTTGATCCCTGTGAAGAGAACGCGCATCAACCGCCCTCCACAGGGTAAACGCTGGACACCGTGGGGGCGGCTTCGGTGCCCGGATCGGTTTCGGACTCAGCCGTGGACGCGGGCAGGCGGTTCACCACGGCGTAGGTCGCCAGCAGCAGCGCCAGCCCGATGATGCTCAACCACGCGGCGCGTCGGCCACGGAACCCGATGGCGTATCGCACATTCATCAGCAGGGCGTACACCAGCCAGGCAAGCGTCGACAGGACGATCTTCGGCGTGAACCACCAGCCCGAGGGAAGACTCGTTGAGTCCTCGCTGATCACCACCACCCCGCTGGCCAGGCCCAGTGTCAGCAGCACGAACCCCAGAATCGCCGCGCGGATAATAATATTCTCAAGTGCTTCGAGGCTGGCCAGCAGACCCATGCCGCCAAGGTTATGTTTGCGTTTCAGGCGGGCCTGCACGTAGAGGTACATCCCCCCGGCCATCGCCGCGACGCCGCAGCACGCGGTCCCCAGGTACACCCCGGCCAGGTGGATGCCCCGCCAGACCGGGTGCAGCGTCGGCAGGTCGAACGGGTGGTACGTCCAGGCCGAGGAGCAGATCGCCCAGCCCAGCACGAAGGTCAGCACCGGCAGCGCGAACGCCGAAAGACCCACGAGTCGGGCTCGGTTCTGGATAAAAAAAATCGTCCCGGCCAGCATGAACGACATCAGCAATAGCCCGTCGCGGTGTGACGTGACCGGCTGCCAACCGCCCTCGGCAAGCCAGAACCGGATAAACAGGCCCAGCGTGGTCAGCGCGATGGCGGCGACGATCAGCCGCTGCCGGACGCTTGCGGTGAATGCCCGTTCGGGGTGGCGCAGACGTTTTAGGGCGCCCACCGTGGCGAACACCGACAACACGGTCAGGGCGGAAAGGATCAGCGTGGTGATGGGATTGGCCAGGGGCATAGTATGTTGGGCCTGTTTGTGGCGGGCGGTGCCGACACCCTTATGGGTCTGATTCGGTCAATCCGCTGTAATAGTCAAGCAGCGCGGCTTCCCCTCGGTCTTTAAGGATAGCCAACGCCTGAGGATCGGCCAGTTTCATAAGCCGGCGACGCCTCTGGTCCGTGTCAGGGAAGCGTTCCTGGATGATAGATCGGAACGCGGCGGCCTGTTCAATCAGCCTCGGCCAGTCGGGGTCCAGCGCGTCGGATAATTCGCGCCGGATCGCCGCCGATGCGGCCGCCGAGGTTCCCCCGGTGTGGACCGCCAGGGTGATCGGGCCGTGATGGGCGTGGGCCGGGACGGTGAAGTCGCCGGCCGGTGGGTCGTCCGCCCGGTTGACCAGGATCCCGTCCGTCGCCGCATCCCGCGCCACGGCTTGGTTCACTTGGGGGTCGTTGCTTGCAATGATCACCAGCCGGGCACCGTCAAGGTCGCCTTGCTGGTAGGGGCGTTCCAGCCGTTCGATAGGTAATGCGGATAACTGCGGATCCAGCGAGGGGGCGATCACCGTGACCGACCCGTTCGCCTCGAGCAGCGCCCGTGCCCGGCGTAATGCCACCGAACCGCCGCCGACGATGACACAGCGCTTGCCCTGGATGTCCAGCATGACCGGGAGGCTTGGCATGGGGCCTAGTGTATCCCCTTACCGCTGGACGTTCCGGCCCGGGCCCCCCGTGGTCACCCGGACCGCTGCCAGCACCTGCCCGGATGGGTTATGCCGCCTTATTATCCACCTTGAAGGTGCCGACCAGCCGTAGCAACTGCTCGGCCTTCTCTGACAACTGTACCGCAGCCGTGGCCGCCTGGTTGGTGCCCTCGGAGGTCTGCTTGGTTACCGCCGAGATCGACTCGACGTTTCGGCTGACCTCTTCACTGGTGGTCGACTGCTGCTCCGCGGCCGCGGCGATTGATTGGATCATGCCCGCCACTTCCTGAGCACCCGAGACGATCTGCTCGAGGCTCTGACCGGCCAGTGCCGCCTTCTCGACACCGACCTTCACCTGTTCGGTGCCGGCGTTCATCCGCTCGACCGCCTGGCTGGTCTCGTTCTGGATCGCGGTGATCGAATCGGCGATCTCCTCGGTGGCCTTGGTCGTCCGGTCGGCGAGCTTGCGGACCTCGTCCGCGACGACCGCGAACCCCCGGCCGTGCTCCCCGGCGCGTGCCGCCTCGATCGCGGCGTTCAACGCCAGCAGATTGGTCTGGTCGGCGATGTTATTAATCACCTCGATGATCTGCCCGATCTGCTCGCCACGCTTACCCAGTTCCGACACGCTCGCGGCGCTGGCGGAGACGGC